>JAGRNM010000274.1 GCA_020440745.1 Deltaproteobacteria bacterium | reverse complement strand
CCTAACATATTGGCAGAAATCTTTCCTGCATTTTCAATAAAGCTATTAAGGGCCTCTTCAAAGTCCGCCTCTAAAGCAGAATCTTCTTTTGCCTTGGTTTGGGACATGACTATTCCACCATACGGCGATAGACTTGATCCTTTTTTCCTTCTTCGATCAGCTTGTCATTTTTTTTAGCTTCTCGAAAACTCAACCAAGTCAAACTCACCGTCAAAAACAACATAATAATAATTGGAACGTTATCGGGGACGACGAGAATCTTTAAAAAATTTTCCATGTTTTTTCCTTTTTTGAGACTAGTCTTACTAGCCTCCTGATTCAGCCCTTGTCAAGAAGCCACTGGACGTGCCAAAGCCTAGCCATGGCAAAAAATAAGAAGCCCCTCCTAGTGCTCTTTAGCGTGGTTTTGCTAGACCTCATTGGTTTTGGCCTGGCCGTGCCTATTTTGCCTTATTACGTTAAAAACTTTGTCAGTGAGGGAGGTGTAGAACTGGGCTTACTCCTTAGTATCTATGCCGCTATGCAGTTTTTAATGGCTCCTTTTTGGGGACGTCTTAGTGACTCTTGGGGACGAAAAAAAACCCTACTTTTGACCATGCCGGGTAATATTATTGGGCTACTGATTTTGGCTAATGCCAATAGCCTATGGATGCTTTTTTTAGGCCGTGCCATCAGTGGAATTTTTGCTGCTAATATTTCTGTGGCCACTGCTTTTGTTAGCGATTTAACCAGCGAAGAAAATCGATCACAAGGCATGGGACTGATTGGCGCTGCCTTTGGGATTAGATTTATTCTAGGGCCTGCCTTTGGCGGTATCCTAGGAGAACAATGGGGTTTAGATGCGCCTTTTTGGGCCGCTGCCGGCTTAGTTGCTATTAATTTATTCTATGCTTGGCAAGTACTAGAAGAACCCGAAAAACACCATCACGAAAGAAGCTCTCTCAAAGCAGCACTAACTATTCCTCAAGTCAAAAAAGTCATGCTTAGTAATTTCTTTTATATTTTGGCTTTAGTTCAATTAGAGACTCTTTTTCCCCTATTCATGAAAGATCATTTTGCTTTTAGTGTAAAGCAAGTTGGCTATTTAATGGCTAGCATGGCGCTTTTTATGGCCTTTATCCAAGGAGGATTAATCAGGAGGCTCACTAAAAGTTTTGGGGAAAAAAAATTAATTTTAATGGGCTGTATTCTTTTAAGTTTAGGCTTTGTGACTTTAAGTATTCCTAATACTTGGCTCAAACTCTTGATCCCCTTAGGACTAGCCACCTTAGGACGGGGCATCAGCCAACCTTGCTTTTTTTCTTTTACTTCTTTTCTAGCAGACAAACACAATCGCGGAGTGGTCATGGGAGGTTTTCAATCAGCAGCTTCTTTAGCTCGTGTTTTTGGTCCTAGTTTAGGAGGGCTTCTTTATGACTGGAATTTTCATTCTCCCTTTTATGCTAGCAGTTTGATTTTTTTAATCGTGCTAGGACTAGCCTCTAGTTTTATAATTAAAAAACACTAAGAGACAAAGCGATAAAGCATTAAATAAATCACCACTCCTGTTACATTAACATAAAGCCAAATGGGAAAAGTAACCTTGGCAATTTTTTTATGCTTAAGAAAATTTTTCTTAATAGCAAAATAAAGGCTAATAATGGCTAAAAAAGGCACCAGGACTGCCAAAATAGTATGACTTAACAAAATACCCAAATAAAGGGTCTTCACAAAACCTTCACCAGGATAGCTATGATGGCCAGTCAAATAATAACGTATTAAATAAGAAATTAAAAATAAGACCGAGACTGAAAACGCACTTATCATCAATCCAGCATGCAATTTTTTCTTTTTTTGCTTAATAGCTCTAAAACCTAAAACTAATAAAATAGCAGAAATAGTATTAAGAATAGAGTTTAAAGCAGCCAAAGAATTAGCTAAGGATTCATGCATTTTTTAAGCCTTTAAGATTGAATTAGTTTTTTAAAATCACGAAAAAGTTCTTTTCTTCCCCGGTTATCAGAATCATAATAGCCTCGGATTCTTCCTTCTTGATCGACTAAGACAAATTTTTCTCCATGAATTACATCAAAATCACTGATTTCTTTTTCTACCTTAGACATAGAAATTTTAAAACCTTGAACCACTACCTTAGTTACTAACTCTGTATCTCCTGTCAAAAAAGTCCAATAAGGAGAATGAATATCGTATTCTTTTCGATAAGCTTTTAGTTTTTCAGGAGTGTCTCTATCGGGGTCAACGGTAAAAGAAACAATAGCAATATCAGCCTCAGGATGCTCTTTTTTAAAAGCAGACAAATCTTCATCAAATTTTTTCATCCTCTGAGTTAACAAAGGACAAGTACCAGCGCAGGAAGTAAAAACAAAGTTAGCTACCCAAACCTTACCTTTAAAATTCTCTAG
>JAGRNM010000273.1 GCA_020440745.1 Deltaproteobacteria bacterium | reverse complement strand
AGATTAAAAATTTTCTCCTCCTAACAAACAGTTCATAAATTTCTTTTTAATTAAGTACAATAAAGTGATTGTTTTAAGGTTCAATTAATTAAAAAAAACAACTTTATTTATGAATTTTTATAGCAACCTTTATTAGGCTTTATCGATAAGGCTAGGAAAATTCCTCAAAGTAAGGAAAAGAACAATCTCTGAGGAATGATTCTTTTTAAAACAAAGATTAAGAAAGGTTCCTTCAATCATGGGTAATGAAATAAAACTACAAAGCAATCCTCTATTTTCACAAGTCATGAGTTTAGTTCTTAATGATCGTGAAATAGCGCCTACCTCTCTTCAAGATCCATACGTTGCTGTCTGCTTGAATCAAGGTGAGAAAGATAGCATTGAAATCACTAAAGTCTTACCACTGGGAGTTTATATTAATAAACTCTACACGGAACCAGGTATTTTGAGCCAAGAAGAAATCAAAAGGCATACCGAAGAAATTTTTAGCGGACAACTTCACAAAATCAGGGGAGTTGAAGAAGTCAGCCCATTACGTATGCAACTTGCTAGCGCCCTCATCCTAATAGAAGACACGACATCAATTGATCATTACGGCAGGCACAACGATTATGGCATGGTGACTGTCCTTGCTGGACCTGTAGCTTGGTTTATCGACTCTACCAACGAAGCTTTTCAAGCTTTTGCTTTTAATCTAGTCGCAGGCACTAAATCTTAACCCAAACATCTTGCCCCTCCACCTTGGTTTCAAAGTGAGGGACTTTAAGATGTTTATTTTGTGGGTTGCAACCGTCACGGATATCAAACTCCCAAGCATGCCAGGGACAACGCACTACCATGCCTTCTAACTCACCCTCTGCTAAGGGCCCTCCCTTGTGGGGACAAATATGATGGATGGCGTGGTAAAGACCCTCTTTAACAAATAAGGCAATGGGAGTACCCTCCGCCTGACAGAGGACTCCCTTTCCCTCCTCTAGATCTTGCACTTTAGCCACAGGGATCCATGAAGACATTTTTGTCTCCTTTCTTGATTAAAATTAAGTCCAAGCTTAAGGATAAATAATGGATACAAAAGCTCTTCTCCTTTTAACGACTCTTAAAGACCTTAGCCAAGCCAAGACTTTAAGCCAAAAACTTTTAGACAAAAAACTAGCCGCCTGTGTCAGCCTCTTACCCGGTTTAAGCTCCCACTATGTTTGGCAAGGCCAATTAGAAGAAGAAAAGGAATGCCTCCTGCTCATTAAAAGCACCAACCAACATTGGGAGGCCCTAGAAGAATTTCTCCAACAAGAGCATCCCTACAAATGCCCTGAGATCTTGGCTTTTGAAACAGAAAAGGTCTCTTCAACTTACCTAGACTGGCTTTTAGGAAGCCTTAAGACTTCTTAAGTAATCCTCCCGCTCCTTCTCATGCATTTGTTGGGCTAGCTTTTCTCCAAAACCTCCTAAATCCGATTTTTTGGCAAACCAAAAACCACAACCTTTGTGCAAACGACCATGACCTTTAAAAGGAATTAAGGGAAACTCACGACAAAGCTTAGGTCTAAAAGGATAAATGCCACAAGTCTGATTAGGCCTTAGATAATGGCATTCAAAAATTAACCAACTAGCCTCATTAACTCCCAAAAAATGAAAATTAAAAACTTTTTGGTAAAACAATAAAAAAAACCGGCGAATTTTAGGAGAAGCAACCCAAGACTTGGGCAATTCCAAGGCAATGGCCTGGCAACACTGGCCTGTCTGAGCACAGCCTCCTTTAAGCAGATATTCTGTTCTGTTTTGATGTTTCAGCAAATAGGCCGCCAAACGATCGCTGTAATAGATCATCATACCTGCCATAAAGGCAAAGACCCACAAGAAAAAAGCAGGCAAGCGTTTGATTAAGGTCCAAAAATGAGAGAAAAAGGATTTCACAGCTTTAGTTGACACAAAGTCCTGGATAGTGTCTAGTCTCGGGGCCTATTTTTAGACACTAATCAATTCGGGGTGTAGCACAGTTGGCTAGCGCGTCCGCTTTGGGAGCGGGAGGTCGTGAGTTCGAGTCTCACCACCCCGATTTTTATTCTTTTGATAAAAAATTAACTTATCAATAAAAAGCATCTTTTACTTATAAGAACTTTCTTAATGCAAACCGCTGCCTTGAGCCATCTGATAAGGATCAATTCCTAAATCTTCAAAGACCTTAGACCAAATTTGGTGACTTTCTTGCCAAAAGACATACTTGGACTCCACAGGCAAAGCTAACCAAGACCCCTCTTGCATTTCCTTTTCTAATTGTCCTGGACCCCATCCAGCATAACCCAACATAAAACGAAAAGGCTTTTCTACCCCTGAAAAAAAATACTCTAAGGCCTCTTGAGTACCGCTGACAAAAAGATCACGGGTTAATTCTTGTTTTTCTTTAATT
>JAGRNM010000272.1 GCA_020440745.1 Deltaproteobacteria bacterium | reverse complement strand
AAAGGATAGGTGCCCCAATTTTGAGGAAAATTTCCTACTGAGTCCTTTTCAAAATCATCCAAGAGTTTGACTTCTGCTTGGGCAGGATAAGAAAAAATCAAAAAAGATCCTAAAGAAAAAAATATAAAAGTTTTTTTTAACATAAAAAATCCAAATTTCTTTAATTTTTAAAAAATAATACTACGAAGTAAAAAGCCAATAAGCTTTAAAAAAAACTAAGCTGCTTGGCGCTCAACAATATTATATAGCGTATCTCTCTCAATGGGAAGAAAGCCTGCCTCTTTAATGAGATTAATTAAAGTACTCACTGACACTCCCTCTGGAGCCTTAGTACCCGCCATATGGACAATGGTTTCTTTCATTAACGTACCATCTAAATCGTCGGCACCAAAACTTAAACTAAGCTGCGCCGTACCCAAACCCATCATAACCCAATAGGCTTTAATATGATCAAAGTTATCTAAAAATAAACGACTCAAAGCAATGTGTCTTAAATCCTCCATAGCCGTAGGCTTAGGGATATGAGACATAGGAGTTTCTTCTGGTACAAAACTCAAAGGAATAAAGGTCTGAAAACCGCCTGTCTCATCTTGTAAGTCGCGAAGTTTTTGTAAGTGCTCTACTTTGTCAGCCACTGTTTCTACATGACCGTAAAGCATAGTAGCATTGGATCTAAAGCCTTTTTGGTGAATCAAGCGATGGATTTGCAACCAACGATCTGGACCGATTTTATTGGGATGAGTTAATTGACGGACGCGCTCTGTTAAAACCTCAGCACCACCTCCAGGAAAAGAACCCAAACCGGCGGCGGCTAAGCGATCAATGACTTCTTCCACACTCACCCGACTAATCTTAGCAAAATAGTCTAATTCTACTGCAGTAAAGGCTTTAAGGTGCACCATAGGAGCCACGCGCTTAAAAGCACGAAGTAAGTTTTCGTAATAGTCTAATTTAAGATCGGGATGAAGCCCTCCCACAATATGAAACTCAGTTGCTCCTTCTTGTAGAGCCTGACGAGCGGCTTCTTCCATCTCACCCACACTCAACTCATAAGCCTTAGGAGAGGTCTTAGGCTGACCAAACTCACAAAACTTACAAGCTACATAGCAAACATTAGAATAATTAATATGACGATTAATATTGTAATAGACTTTTTTTCCGTTCTTTTTTTCTCTTAACCAATTAGCTAAGCGTCCAATAGCCAAGAGATCTGGGTATTCAAAAAGAAAGCTTAAGTCTTCTTGATCAAGCCTCTCACCCCCATGGATTTTTTTTTCGATAGTTTGAATAGTCATACTAAAAAATTAAGCAATGGTAACTTGCTTGCACAAGTAAACATCCTGAATAGCTTGTAGGATTTCCACCCCTTCTTTCATAGGTTTCTGAAAAGCTTTACGCCCGCTAATCAACCCCATACCTCCAGCACGTTTATTGATAACCGCTGTTCTCACCGCTTGGGCCAAGTCATCAGCGCCACTGCTAGCGCCGCCTGAGTTAATTAGACCAGCTCGACCCATCAGACAGTTAATCACCTGATAACGGGTAAGCTCGATAGGATGCTCTTTGGGAGCTAAGTCTTCGTAGACCTTGGGATGGGTCTTACCAAACTTAAGGGCTGTAAAACCACCATTGTTTTCTGGCTGTTTTTGTTTAACAATATCCGCCTCCAAAGTAGCGGCCAAGTGATTGGCCTGACCGGTTAAGTCAGCAGCAACATGATAGTCTTTGTCCTTTTTAAACTCATTGTTTCGCAAATAAGCCCAAAGGATGGTGACCATGCCCAACTCATGGGCCTGCTGAAAGGCTTCACTGACTTCTTGAATTTGTCGACGGCTTTCTTCAGAGCCAAAGTAAATGGTGGCTCCCACTCCCACCGCTCCCATATCAAAGGCCTGTTCCACCCTAGCAAACAGAGTCTGATCAAAGCTATTGGGATAGCTTAAAAGCTCATTATGGTTGATCTTCATAATAAAAGGAATCTTATGGGCATAACGCCTTGCAACCGAGCCTAAAGCTCCCAAGGTAGAAGCAACAGCATTGCAGCCTCCCTCAATGGCCAACTTCACTAGGTTTTCTGGATCAAAATAAATAGGATTGGGAGCAAAGCTGGCTCCAGCTGAGTGCTCAATACCCTGGTCTACGGGCAAAATACTCACATAACCACTGCCAGCTAGACGACCATGATTAAAAATAGTCTGTAAATTGCGTAAAACATTAATAGGACGATCCGAATCCAAAAAAACACGGTCTATAAAGTCTGGGCCTGGCAAGTGTAATTGCTCTTTGGCCAAACCTTGGGCTTGGTAAGCCAATAAGTGCTTGGATTCTTCTCCTAATAAACTTTCAATTTTTTCAATCATGTCCTCTCCCATTTTTTACAGTTTAAAAAAAACCTACCAATAAAATTAAT
>JAGRNM010000271.1 GCA_020440745.1 Deltaproteobacteria bacterium | reverse complement strand
CGTTATGCTTTGGGTTATTTCCTAGGCGCCTTATTAGGACTTTTTTATCGCCTTGGAATTTTAGAATCTCAAGAACAAAGCTTAAAAAGACTCGCTAGTTTTTTAGAAACACAAAAAGCATTCTTAGAAAAACAAGGCCAAGCCTTAGCGGATTTTTTCTATAAAAAAACGCCGCTTATCTATGGCGCGGAGTCCATTCAAAGCGCTTTAAAGATTTTTAAAATTAAAATTAATGAAAACGCTAAAACCCAAGCTTTTTATAATGTTTTTCCAGAGCTCAATCATAACGAGATGATTGGTTTAAGCCAAACCCTTTACCCTACTGCCTTGTTACTTTTAGAAAACAAGCATGCTCATCCCCAAGTCAAAAAGCGTCTACAGGTTTTTCAAGCATTGATAGAAGAAAAAAAACTTGCCCATTTGGAAATCAAAAAACTTTCACTACCCGGAGAAAGCTTAATCGAAGAACTTTTTAGCGCCGTCCTCTTAGGTGATTATACTAGTTACTATTTAGCACAAAAATACAAAGTAGATCCCGTGCCGGTTATGATGGTGGAAGAGTTTAAAAATAGAATGGGGAAATAAAAATAATTATTTCACATTAAAATTAGACCACCTATCCCAAAAGCAAATTAAATGTGATCGTTGACGCCCAATATAAATTAAAAATCTTGCCAAAGTTTATCATGGAAAATCCTAGACCTTTATTCCCTCTCCAACTTAACCCGCGGATCTAAGGCTGCATAACTAAGGTCCGTCACTAAATTAACCACAATAAAACTTAAAGCGATCCAAAGCACACTGGCCTGCACCACAGGATAATCCCGTCGACTAATGGCTTGTAATAACCAAGAGCCTAAGCCGGGCCAGTCAAAAATCTTTTCTGTAATCACCGCGCCACCCAATAAAACCCCAAACTGTAAACCAACAACAGTTACCACAGGAAGAAGCGCAGGCTTTAAAGCATGCTTAAACCAAAGCCTAAGACTACTGACTCCCTTAGCTCGAGCAGTTCTAATAAAATCTTCCTGCATCACCTGAAGCAAAGCACTACGGGTCATCCTACTGACTAAAGCAGCCATTGCTGTTCCCAAAGTCAAAGCAGGCAAAATTAAACTAGCCCAAGATTCGTCTCCACTCACCGGCAGCCAAGCTAAATGAATAGAAAAAAGCAAAATCAACAAAGGACCTAAATAAAAATTAGGAATAGAAATCCCCAAAAGAGCCAAACCCATCGCGGCCCCATCTAAAGCCTTGCCCTTTTTTCTGGCGGATAAAACGCCTAAAGGCAAAGCAATCGCTAAAGAAACCGCCATAGCAGCTAAAGTAAGTTTAAGAGTCTTGGCAAAACGCTCTAAAAGGTCCGGCAAAACAGGTCGCTGATTAAATAAACTCTTGCCCCAATCTCCCTTAACCAAACCTTCTAAATAATAGAGATACTGCACTCCAAGACTTTGATCCAGATGCAATTGTTCTTCTAGACGAAGCCTATCCTGAGCCAAGGCCTGATCGCCTAATAAAAAATCAATAGGATCTCCAGGAATCAGATGAAGCAAAAAAAACACGCTAGTAAGCACAAACCACAAAGTGGGAATCAAAAGTAATAAACGTCTTAAGGTATAACGCCACATAAGAAAAACTATCCCAAGCAAGAAGGATCTAGAACAAAGGAAAATTAAAAATAATTTAATAACAAAAAACTTGACTCAAACCAAGCTTAAGATTATTTCTCTAGCTGCTTAATCTAAAAACTCAATACGGGGTTCCAATTTCTTGAGTTTGGTTAAAGCCGGGGTTGTCTACGCATATATTAACAAAAAAGAAAGATTGGCTAAAAAATTAAAAGCAATCTCAGTAGTCCTTCGTCAAGGATGAAGCTGTTTTATTGAATTGCTTAACATTTTTAAGCGTTGTCGGATTTTAAGTCCTTATCCAGCACTCCAAGACTAAATTCCTTATCTTTCTATAAACTAAAAAAGGAAAAAACTATGCGTTTTTCTAAGGCACCCCTTTGTCTAATACTTACGGTCCTTTTTGCTTCTTGCGGCGATGGAGCCCCTCTAGAACTCAACCAAAATTTAAAGCGCTCAGAAAAAATAGCCTTTCTGGGACGACAAGACCAACATATTCAACTTTATTATTTAGATATTAATGAGCCGGACCAAGTAATTAAAATCAATCCTGACATCACAGACTTTGGTAATGTTGATAGTTATCAATGGAATCCAAACGGCAAACAAATAGCTTACTTAGCTGACGACAAAGAAGAAGGCGTCTATAACCTTTATGTTTATGACCTAGCCTCGGCAGAAGCCACACAAGTCAACCCTGACTTTCCTGCAGAAGAACCCGAGGGAGGCGCCGAGACGGGAGAAGTATTAAGGGATGTCACTTTTTATTCATGGAGCTTTGAC
>JAGRNM010000270.1 GCA_020440745.1 Deltaproteobacteria bacterium | reverse complement strand
ATCAGGGAGAGCGCCTGGGCCTTTTAGGTCGTAATGGTTCTGGCAAGTCCACTTTGTTTAAATTAATTTTAAAAGAAGTGTTGCCGGATCATGGAGAGCTTAGTCTGCCTAAAAACTATTCGGTAGGTCACTTAGCCCAGCATTTAAATTTTACTAAACCCACTGTTTTAGAGGAGGCTTGTCTTGGTTTGCCTAAAGAAGAAGAGCACGATCATTATAAGGCAGAAAAAATTCTCTTTGGTTTGGGTTTTAATCAAGAGGACTTAAGTAAGGCTCCCAGCTCTTTTTCTGGGGGCTTTCAGATTAGGCTTAATCTGGCTAAGGTCTTAGTTGCCCGTCCTAATCTTTTGCTTTTGGATGAGCCGACTAATTATTTAGATATTGTTTCTATCCGTTGGTTGAGTCGTTTTTTAAAGTCCTGGCAAGGGGAGATGATCTTAATCTCTCATGATAGGGCTTTTTTGGATAGCGTCAGTAGTCATACGGCTTTGGTCTACCGACATCAGATTAGACGTGTTTTGGGAGATAGCGCCAAGCTTTATCAATTGGTCTATCAAGAAGAAGAAATCTATGAAAAAACTCGCCTCAATCAAGAAAAAGAACGAAAACAAATGGAGGCTTTTATTGCCCGTTTTAAAGCTAAAGCCAGCAAAGCGTCGGCTGCTCAGTCTCGTTTGAAACAATTAGAAAAACTCCCTCAATATCAAAAACAGTCTCAAGATCCTAATTTAGATTTTAAATTTCAAGAAGAGTCTTTTCACGCCAAAGTCATGATGGAAGTTTTTGATTTGGGTTTTTCTTATCAAAAAAAAGAGCCTCTCATTAAAGAGCTTAATTTTAGTATTGAGGCTAAGGACCGCATCGCCATTATTGGAAAAAACGGCAAGGGTAAGTCTACTTTATTAAATTTATTAGCCGGAGAAATTAAAGCCCTTGAAGGAAATACCAGACAGCATCCTAAGACAGAAATAGCTTATTTTGGCCAAACTAATATTGAGCGGCTTAATCCCGAACTTAGTATTGAAGAAGAAATTGCTTTGACTAATCCTAAGCTGGAAAAGACCCGCATCCGCAGCTTAGCCGGTTTAATGATGTTTGGTGGAGATAAGGTAGAAAAGCGTATTAAGGTACTTTCTGGAGGTGAAAAAAGTCGTGTGATGTTAGCTAAGATTTTAGCTAAACCAGCTAATTTACTTTTATTAGACGAGCCTAGCAATCACTTGGATATGGAATCTATTGAGGCTTTAAGTGAAGCTATCCAAAAATTTTCTGGAGCAGTAGTCTTGGTGACTCACAATGAGGAGATGCTTAAACAGCTAGTGAATAAATTAATTATTTTTCATCGTGGTAAGGTGGAGTTCTTTAATGGAACTTATGAAGAGTTTTTAGAAAAAATTAATTGGGAAGAAGAGGAGCTTCTTAAGTCTAAACCTAAGGACGACTTGGTCTTAAATAAAAAGGAACTAAGACAAAAAAGAGCCGAAATTATTGGAGAGCGTTCTAAAACATTAGGTCCTTTAAAAAAGGAAGTCGAACAATTAGAAGAGCGTATTTGTGAGCTGGAAGCTAAAGTAGCAGAGGCCAATCAAGCCATGTTGGAGGCTTCAGAAAAACAGCAGAGCGATCAAGTGCTTACTTTGGGTTATGAACTTAAAGAAATGCAAACGGCCATTGAAGAAAGTTTTGAGCTTTTAGAGGAAAAAAGTCGGATTTTAGAAAGTCAAAATCGTAAGTATGAAGATTTACTTAAAAATTTTTCTTAAATCTCTTGTCAGGTTAAGAAGCCAATCTTGCTTAGTTTTTTCTGCCAATATTTAGTTTGTCTATTGTTAGGTTGTGTTTATTTGTTTATCCTTATCTTACGGGTAAGGACATCTTGAGACGTCTATCTTTTTAAGTCCTCATGATATCCTTAAAAAATTAACACTTGGATTACCAAGGCCTTTTCTTGCTTTGATTAAGCACCTTTACTTAGTCAAGATAGGGAGGGGTACGTCTAAAAATCAAGAGGGTAAGTATGAAAAGAAAACTAAGTTTAATGCTACTTCTCATCACGGCTTTGTTTTTTGTAGCTCAAGGAAGTGCCTCTGCTTTAGCTATTCCTGCTTATAAAGATTATGTGGTTAAAGGTAAAACTTCTAAAGCGACTGGCGCTCATTATGATGAGGTGACTTTTATTTATAGTACAGAAAATGGAGAAGAGGTCCATGTCGTTATTGATCCTAGAGGCATGGAAGAAGGTGGTAGTGTACTTTTTTTAGATAAAGACAACAATCGTCGTATTGATGCAGAAGACAGTTTTAGCATTAGTGATGATTTATCTAAATAGCTTTATTGGTTTAGCTATTAATCTTTGATTAATTTTAAATTAAGGCAATTCTTTAATAGGATTGCCTATTTTTTTTTTTGATTTTAGCTTAAAAA
>JAGRNM010000026.1 GCA_020440745.1 Deltaproteobacteria bacterium | reverse complement strand
TAGCGGCCAAAGGGGTTTTACCCCTTTTCACAACAAAATAAACAAACACGGTTTTATAAAACCGGGAAAAGGAGACTAACCATGTTCGAATTTTATGACGAACGCCTCGGAGGTCCTGTTGGATTACTTAAAGTAACCGACGCACGGGCCAACTTTGCCGAAATACTTAAGAGTGAAAAAAAACTCGTCATCACCCGACACGGGCGACCTACTAAGATCTTAGTGGACTATGATGAGTATTTGGCTCTTTTAGAAAAAGCCGGTGGCAAAAACGCTAACTGGGAAAAGAGCAAAGAAAAAGCCGTGGCTTAAATAAGGCTTCTTTAGGAAAAGGACTCCCTTTAATCTTTGAGGGGAGTCCTTAATCCTTTAATCTGATAATGTCGTACAGCCTGATTGTGTTTGTTAAGGTCCTTTGAAAAATAATGAGTCCCATTACCTTTGCCTACAAAGAACAAATAATCACTTTCTGCGGGAAACAAAGCTGCTTCCATGGCCTCTAAACCAGGATTGGTAATAGGCCCAGGCGGCAAGCCAGAATGCTGATAAGTATTAAAGGCGTGGGGATTTAAAATATCTGCCCTACGGATATTACCATCAAAGTTTTCTAAACCATAAATAATCGTCGGATCACTCTGCAAGAGCATCCCTTTTTTAAGGCGATTATGAAAGACCGAGCTAACTAAGGGCATCTCGTCAACCTGACCGCTTTCCTTTTGAATAATAGAGGCCAAGCTGATCCACTCAGCAGGCGTCCAACCCAATTCTGTCAGACGCTTTTGATAGCGCTCATTGATTTGGCTTAAGAAACGGTCAATCATGCGGTTTAAAATTTGATCTAGCTTAGTGCGACTATCATAATAATAGGTGTCTGGAAAAACATAACCCTCTAGGCTAATGGCCGCAAAGGGTAGTTTCTTTAAATAGTCCTCTGATTTAAAAGCCGCCATCGCTTCTTTATAAGAAGCAATCCCTTCTTTTTCTAAAATCCTGGCCAATTGCTCATAGCGATATCCCTCGGGCAGGGTAAATTTTTTGACTTTTCTTTCCCCTTTTAAGAGCTTTGCCAAAATAGCCCGTGAGTCTAGATCTTCTTTAAATTCGTACTCTCCCTCTTGAATAGAAGCCGAACGCTTTTGTAGACGGGCATAAAGCTCAAAGGCTTTGGCATTTTTAATTAAGCCAGCCTTTTCTAAATCTTGAGCTACCTGGCGCAGACTTTTTCCCGATTCTACTACTAAAAAACCCCCACGATGGGTGCTCTCTAACTGACTTTGGTAATATAAAAAAGCCCCCCCTAAAGCCAAAACCAGCCCCAAGCTTGTCACCAGCAAAATTTTCAAAAGCTTCTTCATTGGTTTTTTAAATAATCCTCCAATAAAACCAAGGCCGCCAAACTGTCCAAAAAACCCTTCGCTTTTTTCTTAGAGATCCCTTTTTCTCTTAGACGAGTCTCTGCTTCAAAACTAGTCAGCCTCTCATCATAAAGCAAAACACTGCCCGACCATTTTTTTTGTAGCAGGGCTTTTTTAAGCCTCTCAGCTAGCTTCTGGGCACGCTGGCTTCCTAAAGAAATTGCCCCGTCCATATGTAAGGGATTGCCCACAATCACCCTTTCAAAGCCCTCTTTTTCTATTAAACTTAAGAGCGCCTCAACGAGGGCCTGCTCCTGAGATTTTTCTAAAACCGGCAAAAGCCGGGTTGTTAATTCTAACTCATCACAAGCAGCTAATCCAGTACGAGCTTTTCCGGGATCAATGGCTAAGGTCTTCAAAAAGTATCCTTTTTTAATAAAATCTTTACCCTAAGGCCTTTTATTTTATACTCTGTAGCGATGAAGTTTAATAAAAAGGGCCTTAAGCTTTTTTCTTTTTTGTTCACGACTTGTGGCTTTGCTTTAATTTTTTCTCTACCGCTGGCGGCCAAGGAAAAAATTAATCCCCCATCCCAAAGTTTTGCCGGAAATTTTTCCCTCTCTGGCCAAGGCGCCCGCCTAAGTCTAGAAAAGGGTCGATCCCTGCAAATAAAAGGCAGCCAAGCCCTCTTTCAAGACCACTTAGGACACTCCATTAGTCAAGTGGACTTTAACCAAAAACTACCCAAAAATAAGGTAAAAATAAGCTCATCCCTAGAAGAAAGTGATCTTGGCTCTCAAGGCTCAAAAGCCCAGTATCTTCATGGCAAAAAAGAACCCCGAGGCCGAGAACTTTCTGCTAACTCCTTAAAAGAATCCCAAGAAGCCCCCATAAAAAGTCAATCCTGGCAGGCGCAAGGAGTAAGCATCCAACAAAGTCTCAAGGCCAACCAGTCCCAAACCTGGGACTTTGATTGGGGAATCACCCAAGAAAGCTTTCAGCTAGACTCTCGAAAGGGTCTAGTGGAGGTAGAGCAAGTTCAAAAACAAGGTCCCTTTCTTTACAGCCTCAAGCAATGGTCCGATGGTAGCTTTGAAAGGAGACTCAAAAGTCCCCAAGGTCAGGTTCGCTACCTCTACGACGCCCTAGACCAAAACTACCGGGTGCTTTTTTTAAATGCCAAGGAACAAAAAATCCAAGAATGGTTTTGTGAAGAGCAGTGTGAGCTGGAAAGTTGAAAATTAAAAACCCTTTAAAAATAAATAGTTATAAAAAGTTGTCTTAGCAAAATTATTTTTAAAAAGCTTGCCCTTTTTTAAGCACAACTCTAGCTGCTTTAAGCCGAAAAAAACTAAACCAAGACTTCTAAGAGAGAGTCTTTATCTTTGTACAAGTTAATGATAACGAAGTTTAGCCACTACTAAGGGTGCTTTATTTATGCCTGCCGTTAATCCAGCTGTTCCTAACCATCTGTCTTCGGTGACTCCTCCTCCCTCTCCTGAGGCTCAACTAGACCAGCTTAAAAAAGTGCTTAGCAATCCAGAGGCTATGCAAAAAATGAGTACTAAGGAGCTTGTTAGCCTACTCAAGCTCATGCACTCCTTAGAAAAACAAATTCAACAACAACAAAAACCTCAAAACCAGCAGGGCCAGGAAAACCAAAAGCAAGTCGCCCACCAAGAAATTCCTCCCAAATTAGCAGCTGAACTACCCAAGCTCATCCAACTAGCCACCCAAACGCTGCAACAAAAACAAAGCCCCGAGTCCAAGACTCCTCAAAACCAAACAGCCGCTTCCCAATTGGTTAAAAACCTCTTGCCCACGGGAGGCCAGCTAACGACAGGCCAAACCTCAGCCTTAATGGCCAACAGCCTTGCTAAGGCCATGGGGTCCTTAAGCCAAAGCCAAAACAATCAACCCACTAAGCATCCCACAGCAGCGATTCATAACTCCGCTCAATTGGCCCAATTAAGTCAGATGCTACAAAACCCCCAAGCAGCCCTCAAAGTATTGACTCAAATCTTTAATCTTTCCTCAGCCAATACCACCACGACTCAGGCCGCTCTTCAGACTTTAAGTCAACTGGCCGCCCAAGGACAAAAACTGCCACCTAGTCTTCAGGGACTAGTCCAGCTAGCTAACCAGGCTCTACAAGCCTTTGGCCAGCCAGGACAAAGCTTGGCTCAAGCCGCAGGGCTTCAACCCCAAGCCCTCAACGCCCTTTTGTCTACTATAATGAACCAGCCCCAAGCCCTGGCTAATTTAAGCAAAGGCTTGGATCAATCCATGATGCTTTTTAGCCAACCTTTGATGGCTTTAATGATTTTAGCCCAACCCACTATGGTAACCGCCGGCAACGAGGCCATGTTGCAAGCGCTAGCTGCTATGTTTGCCATGCAAAAGCGACGCATGGATCAAGACCCAGCTAAAGACAAAAGCAAAAAGAAAAAGCTCTTTAACTTAGATGGCACCGCTCTTGTGGCCGACGCCGAGGAAGACGAAGAAGAAGATTTTTGGGAAGAAGAGGAAGAATCCAAACAAAAAAACCGCTCTGCGTAAAATTTTTTAAAGAAAAAGACTTTTGAAGAATTAGAAAAAAAGAATTCTTTTTCTATTACTTGGGTAAGGGAGCGCAAACGACTAAAGAGTGCACTCCCTTGGATTTAAAAAGTTTTAAAGGGCTTGGTCCTCTCTTAAGGAAAAGACCAAGCATCGCAAAAAAACTCTTAAGCAATCGACTTAATACTCTGAATAAATTTTTGGAAAGGCCGACCGTAGATTTCAAACTGATCAGCAGGAAAACTACCGGTAAGGTTGTAGGCCACTTCGCCTACTAAAAAACTCACCTGAATTTGCTGAACCTTTTGACCAGGCTGAATATTTTTAAGGGCTTCGGGATTATCTCCTAGCATTTGCTTCATGGCCTCTAGATCCCAAGCACAAACCATTTGCATAGCGGGTACACCAGCTACTTTGATTTCACGCTCGTCTAGAATCTGAAAACTCTGAATCCCACGGGCTTTGACAGCCTCTTTGATCTTATTAAAGTAAGTGGCTAAGTCCACTGCTTGAGGAAGAATCTCTTTGGTACAAATAATATTGGGACGAACCTTTTTGTCCGTAGAAGGAATCGTCAAGGTAATCATCCCTTGGTCTTGCCAATTATCAGGGATTTCAAATTCGATATCACTAAAAGCTAGTTTGCTCATGAAAGGCTCCTTATCTTAAAAAATAGACCTGGATCGTGGTAAAAACCAAAACCACCTTTTCTTAGTCGGTTAGCACCTCTAGCAGGGTTGCTAAATTTGTCAATCACGCAAGGCGTCTAAATATCTAAATTTTTTACATTGAGTGCATTACTCTCTATAAAGTCACGGCGTGGCTCCACTTGATCACCCATCAAGACCGTAAAAATCTGATCTGCTTCGACCCCGTCTTCGACCGTAACTTTTAAAAGAGTGCGAGTCTCAGGATCCATGGTAGTCTCCCAAAGTTGACCAGGATTCATCTCACCCAAACCTTTATAACGTTGAATGTACTGACCTTGACTACCGTATTCTAAGATAAAATCTTTTAATTGCCTTAGACTCTTAAAACTCTTCAAATCCTCTTTTAATAGAAGGTCATAAGGCCCTTTACCCAAGGCTTTAAAACTATTAGCCAGGTTTTTCAGTTCTTGAAACTCAGGAGACTCCAAAAAGCTTGTATCAATCACGGTCTCCCTAGCCATTCCACCCACCGTACTTTTATAAACCAAGCGTTGGGCACTATGCTCTTCGTCCTCTTGTTGGTCTAACTCAAAATTGGCAAGCTCAGGATAAAATTCTGTTAAATAGGAGGCCAATTGATCGCACTCCGTGTCTAGTTTCTTTTTCTTTAAAGAAGCTGAGTCAAAGTCAGTGGCCAAAAGTAAAGCGTCTAAGATACGGGTGTCCAAACGTCTTTGCAAAGGAATTAGGAGTTTATCGTAGTTAATCAAGGACTGAACAAGCTTTTTAAGCTTGGTTCCCTTTAAACTCTCCTTAGAGGATTTAAACTCTAGATCCTGCACGCCTAAGTCCAATAAATAATCCTCTAGGGAGTTTTCGTCCTTAAGGTAACGCTCGCTCTTGCCTTTTTTAACTTTATAAAGAGGCGGTTGAGCGATGTGTAGATAACCGTGCTCAATGATCTGAGGCATTTGACGATAAAAGAAGGTGAGTAAAAGTGTGCGAATATGGGCACCGTCCACATCGGCGTCGGTCATGATAATAATATTGTGGTAACGGAGCTTATTAATATCAAATTCGTTTTCCCCAATACCACAGCCCAAGGCCGTAATTAGGACTCGGATTTCTTCCGATCCTAACATCTTGTCATAGCGGGCTTTCTCCACATTCAAAATCTTTCCCTTAAGGGGCAAGATAGCTTGATTGCGGCGGTCCCGACCCGACTTGGCCGAACCTCCAGCAGACTCACCCTCTACAATGTAAATCTCGCTTAAAGCAGGGTCTTTTTCTTGGCAGTCGGCTAGCTTTCCCGGAAGACTGCTGACCTCAAGGGCATTTTTACGACGGACTAGATTACGAGCATTGCGAGCTGCCAAACGAGCCCTTGCCGCATCGACCACCTTGGCTGCAATTTTTTTAAGTTCACTGGGATTTTCCTCAAAGTAAAGTCCCAGCTTTTCTCCCACTACTGACTTTACGATACCTTCGACTTCCGAATTACCCAACTTGCCTTTAGTTTGTCCTTCAAACTGAGGATTGGGTATTTTAACGGAAATAACCACCGCCAAACCCTCTCGCACATCATCCCCCTCAATAGCCGTGTCTTTAATATTTTTAGCCAAATTGGCTTTTTGAATAGAAGAGTTGAAAACACGGGTCAAAGCGGACTTAAAACCCGTCACGTGCGTCCCGCCATCCACGGTATTAATATTATTAACAAAGCTAAAAAGCGTCTCGGCGTAACTATCGTTCCACTGCAAAGCAATCTCAACAATTGCGTCGTCTTTGCTAGCTTCAAAATAAATGGGCTTTTTATGAACAGGGCTTTTCTTTTGGTTGAGATATTCAACAAAACTGACAATCCCACCATCGTAATGAAACACATGGGACTTTTCGCTTCGCTCATCAAAGATGCTGATTTTTACCCCTTTATTAAGAAAACTCAGCTCCCGAAGACGTTTGCTTAAAACATCAAAACTATACTCAGTGGTTTCAAAGATTTCTCCATCGGGTTTAAACCAAATCTTGGTGCCGGTTTCTTTACTTTTGCCGGTTTCTTCTAAAGGCTTTTCTGGTACACCTCTTTTATAATGCTGATGGTAGACCTTACCATCCCGTTTAATCTCTAAGTCTAGCTCGGTAGAAAGGGCATTGACACAACTTACTCCCACTCCATGCAAACCACCGGACACTTTATAAGCGCTGTTTTCAAACTTACCACCGGCATGAAGCTTGGTCAGAACTACTTGAGCAGCGCTGACCCCCTCAGTAGGATGCTTATCTACAGGAATACCACGACCATTGTCTTCCACACTGATAGAATTATCCACGTGGATAGTGACCTTAACCTCGTCACAATAGCCTGCTAAAGCTTCATCGATGGAGTTATCCACCACCTCGTAAACCAGGTGATGAAGACCGGGAGAACCCGTCGATCCAATATACATGGCCGGTCTTTTACGGACCGCGTCCAAGCCTTCTAAAATTTTAATAGAACTAGCACCGTAGTCTTTAGAATCGGATGTTTTCTTGGCTGCTGACAAAACTTATCTCTCCTAATCTTCCCGGTAAAATGGGTGGCTTTTACTAGCATAGGATTTTGAACTTTGTAAAGCTTGAGAAGTAAGCAAAAACTTTGTTTTTTAGCGGCTTCGGCTCTTAGGGCCTAGTGCTAATTTATAAAAAAAGCTGGGCCACCAAGCCCCCCAAGATAGGCAATAAGAGATTGTCAATTCCCTCTATAGAAAAAGTCTCCACCAAAGTAGCCACTAAAGCGGTGACTAGGGCTCCTGGCCAACCCAAGAGAAGAAGTAAACTCAAAAAAGCACTGATAAAAAAAGCAAAACTACCTAAGTAGGTCTTTTTAAGCACAAAAATCCTGCGACGACCCCATTGGATCCCCGTAACCGCAGCCACTGCGTCACAAAAACATACCAAGAGCGTGCCCACTAAGGCCGCCTTAAAAGGTAAAAAGAGCAAACTTATGCCCAAACCTACCGCTAAATAAATCGGCGCTAGGTCCAGATGGGAAGAAGGACGGCTCAGTTTTTCTCCCAAGTATCCCAAGAGGGGAAAAGACTTTCCCTTTTTGAGACGAGCCAACTCAGAAAAATAATAAAGGGCACTGATTAAAGCCAAAGCCACTAAAAGAGCATGGGGCTGCCAAGCATATAAAAAAGGCACCAAGAGCCCCGGCAAGTGCAAAAGCTTTCTCTTTAGCTCCCACTTAACTTCAAAATTGGTAGTAGACTTGTAGGCTTGCATGTTTTTTCCCCACCACAGGACTTAAAAATAAATGCGGATGGTCTTTTTTTAAAAACCTTGCCGTCCCTATACCCACCACCGAACCCAAAGCCGCTCCCATCACCACATCACTTAACCAATGGTGATGACCATCCAAACGATTAAGACTGACTAAAGTCGCCAGACTATAAGCAGGAAGAGCTCCTTTCCAACCATAAAAAACCGTCAAAACTCCAGCCGTAGTAAAAGCAGAGGTGACGTGACCACTGGGAAAAGAAAAGTTTCCGCCATCAGGTCTTTCTCGACGAAAAGCTAATTTAGCCACCATATTAATACCCATACTCAAAAACAAAGCTTCCGAGAGAGCCCTGCCTGTAAGAGCTAATTTAGGATGATGGCTATAATGTCCTGCCAACCAAAGGGCCAAGGAAGTGCCCGACAAAATATAAGGAGAAAAAGCCCACTCCATGACTTGATTTGTCCTAGCATTAAAAAGCTCATTAGGGCCTAAAGCTTCCTTAAGATCTTGATCCAAAGTCTTTACTCCTAAGCTCAAAGCTGCCCCTCCTGCCAAAGCCAAAACCCCCCAAGGAACAAAAGACTCTTTTAAAGAAAGTTTTAAATCCCTAGGCACCCCTTTTAAAAACCAAGCATGATTTTTTGAGCTTAAGTCATTTTCTTGATCATTAGGCTTAAGGTCTTCCTTTTCCAAACTCTCCACACCATGCCTAAATTCCTCCTTAGCCCAAAGGGGATTAAGAAAAGAAAACTCAAAACAAAAAACAAATAAAGTTAATCCTGCTAAAACTCTCAACTCTTACCTTTCTTAATTTTAATAAAAGTTTTCCTTTAATACACCGGCTTCCATCCTAAAAACCTTTTTAGCGGCTTCTTTAAAGACACCCACCTGAGCCGAACTCAGAAAAATCTGAGAAGGCCTTTGCCTAAGAGTTGTCAACAATTTACTTAAGTGCTCTGGATCCAACTCACTGCCTACATCGTCTAAAAGAAAAACTGGGGCTTTTTTTTGAGTTTCCCAAAAAAGATCCGCTTCCGCTAATTTTAAAGCAATCACTAAAAGCCTCTGCTGACCCTGACTAGCTACTTTCTTAACCAAACTTCCATTAAAACTTACCTGCCAGTCATCTAAATGAGGTCCTATTAAGGGTCTAAAGCGCCTTTCCTCTAAGTGGCGAAAACTCTCTAAGACTTCTAGACAGTCTTGAGAACTTTGAACCCCTTTCGCTAAAAGATCACTTTCTAAAAAGGTGTCTAATTCTATGGATCCTTTAAGACTTTCCTTTAAACGCTGTTTCCAAAAAGGCAAAAGCGCGTTTAAGTATTTTTTTCTTAATTCTAAAAGCCTAAAACTAAGCCCAGCCCATTGTAGATCAAAAGGCTCTCTTAAACTTAAAGAAGCCCCTTCTTCTAAAAGCTTTTTTCTTTGTCTCAAAACCTTAGTGTATTGGGAATGCACCTTAGCGTATTCCGACAAATGAAGCTTAATTCCCTGATCCAAATAAGTACGTCGGGTAGAAGGAGAAATACGAAAAAGTCCTACCGAATCCGGGGTAAAAACCAAGAGCTTAAGCTTTTTTTGTAAAGTTGACCAACGGGAAGTTTTTTTTCCTTCAAAAGCTAATTGCTTAGTAGAAATATTTAAAAGTACCGATAAGTCACTTGGTAGCTCTTCAAACTGTAAATTAGCTTTTAATAAAGACAGATCCTGACCTTGCTGGATACATTCTCGATAATCTCTAGTCCTAAAAGAATGGCCATTGGCTATCAGATAAAGAGCTTCTAAAAAATTAGTCTTTCCTTGAGCATTAAGACCCTCAATCACATTAAGATCGGGAGAAAACTCTACCTTAACTTTTTGCAAGTTACGAAAATGCTCGATAAAAAGATTAACAAAGTACACGAGACTCTCGTTTTTTGATAAATTAAAGATTTTTAAGCCAGTTTATTTTTAATACGACAAATAAAAAAGGCTCATTAAAAAAAATCTTTCCACACTCAAGATAGGCGATGCTGTTTTTAAGTTTATTTTTATTCTAACGATTCATCAGCTATTTAAGAAAATAAAAGCGATCACTTTTAATCAAAGTCTCATAGGCATGATTAAAGTCTGAAAACCTTTGTCTATTTCTGATCTAATCAAACAAGGACTAACTTGATCTTTAAGTTCTAAACTTAAAATTTCATCTTCTAAGACATTTAAAATATCCAAAAAATAACGATAATTAAAACCTATCTCTAAGGCCTCTCCTTTGTAATCGCATTCAATGTCTTCTTCGGCTTCTCCTAAATCAGGATTAGAACAACTAAGCTGTAAAAATCCCGAACTTATTTTAAACTTAATCCCAGGATGATGATCCTGGCTAAGTAAAGAAACCCTTTTAATCGCACTCAAAAAATCATCTTTGTTAAGCTTAAGTTTTAAAGATTGGTTTTTAGGCAAGACCTGTTGGTAATTAGGAAAATCTCCTTCAACTAAGCGAATAAATAATCTCACCTCACCTCTTTCTACCACCACATTGCGGCCCACTAAAGCCATAGGAAGAGTAGCGTCTTCTTCTGTGATTAATTTTTGTAATTCAATCACTCCTTTTCTAGGCAGGAGAACAGACTTTTCTAAGTTAACCTCTTGGCTTAATTTTTTATCACTTAAACTTAAGCGGTGACCATCTGTTGCCACCATTCTTAAAGTAGATCCCCCTAAACTTTCTAAAAGAACACCATTTAAATTAAACTTACTAACGTCAGTAGAAGCTGCAAATAAAGTCTTAGCAATCATGTCTTTTAAAAGAGGAGCATCCACAGAAAAAAAGTCTTTTTCCTTAGGTAAATCGGGCATACTAGGAAATTCCTCTGCCGATAAAGTCGCTACTTTAAATTGAGAACGACCAGATTTAATGTGAAGCCAAGCGCCTTTTTTCCAATCAAGCTCTACTTTTTCGTTGGGGATCTCCCTTAAAATATCATGAAGGTGTTTAGCAGGGACGGCAAAGCGCGCTTCTTCGTTACTAGATAAAGGAACATGGACTTGAACACCTACTTTTAGATCGGTGGCTGTAATGGTTAAACCTTCTGGATTAAGTTCAAAAAGTGCATTGGATAAAATTGCTTTGGGAGTTTTCTTTTCGATAAGGTTTTGAGTCCAGGCAAGGGCTTCTTTTAAAGGCTCTCTAGCGACGGTGATTTTCATGAAGATTCTCCTAAAAGAATTTTAATAATTACTTTTTCCCCACACTCTTATAATAATAAAAATAATAATTAATA
>JAGRNM010000269.1 GCA_020440745.1 Deltaproteobacteria bacterium | reverse complement strand
TATTGGGGATGTCACGGCCAGGTTTAAAAGACTGCAAGGTTTTAATGTGCTCTATCCCATGGGTTGGGATGCCTTTGGTATGCCTGCAGAAAACGCAGCCATTAAAAATAAAACTCATCCAGCCGAGTGGACTAAAAAAAATATAGCAGACATGCGTGCTCAATTAAGCCGTATGGGTTTTAGCTATGATTGGTCTCGAGAGATTGCCACCTGTCTTCCTGAGTATTATCGTTGGGAACAAGAGATTTTTATTAGAATGTGGGAAAAAGGCTTAGCCTACAAAAAAGAATCTTTGGTCAATTGGTGTCCCAGTTGTCAAACTGTCTTGGCTAATGAGCAAGTAGAAAACGGTCTTTGTTGGCGTTGTGAAAATCTCGTCACTAAAAAACCTTTAAGCCAATGGTTTTTTAAAATCACAGACTATGCAGAAGAGCTTTTAGAAAAAACCTACAGTCTGCTAGGTTGGCCTGAAAAAGTCTTAACCATGCAAAGAGAATGGATAGGCAAATCAGTAGGAGCCCGTCTAAGTTTTGAGTTGGAAGGGATAAAAGAAAAAATCGAAGTTTTTACTACCAGGCCGGATACACTCTATGGGGTTAGTTTTGTCTCTGTTGCTTTGGAGCATCCTCTCTTAAAAAAATTATCCCTTGATCCTCAGGTATTAAAGTCTTTGGAAGCTTTAAAAGAAAAAGTCCGCTCTATGGACCGTCAAAAACAACTGAGTGGTGATTATGAAAAAGAAGGAGTGGATCTAAAGACCTTTGTTTTGCATCCCCTGACGGGAGAAAAGTTGCCTCTTTATGCCGCCAATTTTGTCTTAATGGATTATGGTACGGGTGCGGTGATGGCTGTGCCTGCTCATGATCAGAGGGACTTTGATTTTGCTAAAAAATATCATTTGCCTATTCGAGTGGTCATTGAGCCTGAAACAGGGCTTCAGGAAACTCTAAAAGAAGCCTACACACAGCCAGGTTTGATGAAAAACTCAGGTACTTTTGATGGAAAAAACAGTGAAGAAGCCAAGCTTGGTATTGTGGATCTTTTAGAAAGCCAAGGCTTAGGCAAAAAGGAAATTAATTATCGTTTGAGGGATTGGGGGATCAGTAGACAACGCTATTGGGGAACCCCAATTCCGATGATCTATTGCGAGTCCTGTGGTCTTGTGCCAGAAAAACTAGAAAATTTACCCGTTGAGCTTCCTATTCATATTAAATTTAGTGGAGAAGGAGGAAGCCCTTTGGCCAAATTGGATAGCTTTGTTGAGGTTTCTTGTCCTCAATGTGGGGCTAAGGCAAAAAGGGAGACGGATACCATGGACACTTTTATGGAAAGTTCTTGGTATTTTTTGCGCTATACTTCTCCTCACTACGATCAAGGGCCCTTTGACAAAAAAGCTGCCCAGTATTGGATGAGTGTAGACCAATATATTGGTGGGATTGAGCATGCCGTTTTACATCTACTTTATGCTAGGTTTTTTACCAAAGTTTTAAGAGATCTTGCTTATATTAATGTGGATGAGCCTTTTCAAAACTTACTTACTCAAGGCATGGTAATTAAAGATGGGGCTAAAATGAGTAAGTCCAAGGGCAATGTGGTGGACCCTAATTATCTCATCGAAAAATACGGTGCGGATACGGCTAGGCTTTTTAGTCTTTTTGCCGCTCCTCCAGAAAAAGACTTAGATTGGTCTGACAGTGGTGTGGAAGGGGCTTATCGTTTTTTGAGACGACTTTTTGCTTTTGTGACTCAAACAAAGGCTTCCTCAGAAGCGCAAAAAGAAGAGTTACAATGGCAACATAAGACTATTAAAAAAGTAACTCAGGACCTAGAGCGTTTTCATTTTAATACAGCCGTGGCTGCTTTGATGGAGTTTTTTAATTTTTTAAGCAAGTCCTCTCAAACTACAAGCCGAGAGAGTTTAAAAACTTTAGTGATTTTAATAGCGCCTTTTACTCCCCATTTAGCCGAGGAGCTTTGGCAGAGTTTGGGTGAGTCTGGTGATTTGTCAAAACAAAGCTGGCCAAGTTATGACGAAGCTTTAGCTAAAGAGGACTTAGTTACTCTAGCGGTTCAGATTAGTGGTAAGGTAAGAGCCAAACTGCAAGTTTCTCCTGAAGCCAGCGAGCAAGAAGTCCTAGATCAAGCCATGGCTGATCCTAAGATAGAAAGCTATTTGGCAGCAGGTGAGCTAATTAAAAAAATCTACGTGCCTGGAAAAATTCTAAATTTGGTTGTTAAAGCAAAACCATAAACTTAAGTTCTCATGCTGTTTTCTATCTTTCAAAAGGCCTTAAAAACTCCTATTCAGCCTGTTGTTTTGGTAACAGGCGAAGAGTCCTTTAGTCGTCAGAGATTAATTAATAAATTAATCGATCAATTATTAGAGCCTTCTTTAAGAGCAATGAACCTGGCCAAGCTTAGCCTTAGTGAAGAAAAACTAGAAGAGGCGATTAAGGGC
>JAGRNM010000268.1 GCA_020440745.1 Deltaproteobacteria bacterium | reverse complement strand
GAATTGGTCAAACGTTGGGAACCTTTGTGGAAAAAGCACGCCATCACTAACGATTTCTCTTGGAAGGGATTCTTTCACTTAGAAAGCGCCTATCTTAGTACTGACCCATTGATTATCCAAGCTGCTAGCCCTGGAGTAGAGGCCTTTGCCACTCCCCTATGGGCTTTTCGTCAGGGAGAAGATTTGGCAAAAAACTTTAATGGCTTTTTAGAATTAGGTTCTGTTTTGAGTTTTCAGGATCGATTCTTTTGGGTCCTTCAACCTAGGTTGGCTTGGCGTCCTTCAGGGGAGGGTGGAGATTGGAGCTTAGGTTTTCGTCGTCTAGAGTTTCTTTACCGTCATCCTAAAGTAAAAATATCAGCAGGTCGCGGTCGTACCCATTGGGGTCCCAGTCCTCAGGGAGGCTTGCTTTTAAGCCAAGGGGCTAAGGAGATGGATAGACTTTTGGTAGAAGGCTTATTTTGGCAAAAGGAAGAAAACTTCTTTTTGGGTGGTGACCTTCTTGTGGCTAATTTAGGCCAGGATTATCAAAAGGCTTGGCCGTGGCTTTTAGCTTATCGGCTTCGTTATGGTTGGAACCTATCCAAAGTGGCATGGCGTGGGGCCTTAAGTCATCGTGTTCTTTTGGGGGGAAAGGGGGATCCTCAAATTGGCTTTTTACAAGGGATGGAAGAGTTTTTTAAACCCTGGTGGAAAGAAGAAAAAGCCCACCACGCTTTTTCTATAGAGACTAGTATTAAACTTTTAAACTTAAGAGGCTTAGAGTTTTATGGAGAACTAGCATGGGAGCAAAGTGATTTAAACTTTTTAATGGGTTTGCAATCTCCCCGTTTAGGAAAAATGGAAACCATGAAGCTTTCAGCAGAATATGGTCAGACTAGTTTTAGTAATAGTCGTTCCTTTCTTTACCAAGAGGGTCTGAGTCGACAGGGGCAACTTTTAGGCTATGCTTGGGGGCCTAGTTCTAGTTTTGCTCACCTTATTTGGGCTTGGGACGCCACTAGTCATGCTTATTTAGAAGTCAAGCTAGGTCTTGTTCATCGTCGGCCTCTAGACTTGGGAGAATCAGAAACCCGTACTTATGGACTTTTGACTTGGCAAAACCAATGGCACAAGTCTTGGTCTAGTCAGTTAAGTCTGGGGCTGGAAAGAACAGTTAATCAAAACTTCATGGCTTCTGCGGATCATTGGAATTGGGGAGCCTCAATGGGGATAGATTATCAATATTAAAATTGATTAATTTTTTTTAAAAACAATTAAAAGCGACCATGAAAATAGACACTTTTACAAAAAAAATAATTGCTCAGTCTTTAAAAGAAGATTGTATCCAAAAAGACCCAACCAGTCGTTTATTAATCCCCCCTCAGTTAAACACTAAAGCGTTTATCCTTGCTAAAGAGGACTTAGTCCTCTGTGGTCTTTTTTTAGCTAAAGAAGTCTTTAGACAAGTAGACCCTAAGATTGAATGCAAGATTTTAATCCAAGAAGGACAGTGGGTAAAAAAGGGAAACCAGGTTCTTAAAATCCAAGGTAATGCCCGATCTATTTTAGCAGGAGAGCGTGTAGCCTTAAACTTTTTACAGCGTTTAAGCGGGATTGCCACTTTAACCAAAAAATATGTGGAAGCCATTGAAGGCAGTCCTGCTAAGATCTTAGATACTCGCAAGACAACTCCGACCTTAAGAAACTTAGAGCGTTATGCCGTAAGAGTGGGAGGAGGAGTTAATCATCGTTTTGACCTAAGTCAGTCCATCATGGTCAAAGACAATCACCGGGCTTTATCCGGTAATCTAACAGACATCTTAGAAAAATTAAAAAAAGCCAAAGTGCCTGTGATTATTGAAGTGGAAACTCTAAAAGAGCTCCAAGAAGCCTTAGCCGCAGGAGCTAGATACTTGCAGTTGGATAACATGAAGCTTAAACAACTAAAAAACTGTGTTGATTATGTCCGTCAAATTAAGGGAACAAAAATCATTCTAGAAGCTACTGGGGGCATTAACTTAAAAAACGCTGGCTCAATAGCCAAAACAGGAGTCGACTATTTATCGATAGGTGCTTTAACTCATAGTGCTAAAGCAGTGGACTTATCTTTGGAGATTTCATAATAGCTGTTTTTGCTTATAAAGCATGAATGCTTTAGTTTATTGATTTTTGGGATCTTTAAAAAAATTTTTGCGCGAGTAACTCAGTTGGTAGAGTGTCAGCTTCCCAAGCTGAATGTCGCGGGTTCGAACCCCGTCTCGCGCTTTATATTTTAAGCTCTATTTTGATTGAGCTTGCAAGATTAAATAATAAGGAAGCTTAACGTGAGAATTTTAATCACTGGTGGAGCGGGTTTTATTGGCTCTCATATCCAAGAGGCTTATCTAAAAGCCGGACACGAAGTAGCCGTATTAGATAGTTTAACAGGTGGTAAAAAGAATAATTTGGCAGAGGGTGTCCGCTTTTACGAATGTGATATTCGTTCGGAAGAGGCTGTTAAAG
>JAGRNM010000267.1 GCA_020440745.1 Deltaproteobacteria bacterium | reverse complement strand
CTTGAGCTTGTAAGATAGATAAACCCCACCATGTGAGTAAGACGGCAAAAAATAAAGTAAGTTTGTATTTCTTCATAATCACTCCTTAAAACAAATAAAAACAGCCCGGTCAAAAGTTAAAGTTTTTTTCCAGTTAATTTAGATAAAATATCAATGGCCAGGTTTAAAGCATAAGCAGGCGCTTCAATCAAACTTTTTGGATCACTGGCTTGATGATTAGGATCGCGGTACCACTTATTAATGGCCCCCGTACTAAGAGCTAAAAGTCTCAAGACCTCTGGAGGGGCCTGATCCACTGTTTCCTGAAAAAGACTTAAAACGGCTAAGGGCAACCAATCGATTTGGGATTCCTCCGGCTCTACCTGCAAGCTATAACCCAAGCCTTTTTCTTCAAGAAAATTTAATACAAATGGCTTTTCAAATTTTTGCTTAGGAATTTTTTTGGCAAAAAAACTTTTATTTAAGAGCTTAGGCCTTTGTAAACCCTCATCGGTAGCTACCCCACCCACGTACTTTTGTACTTCGTTTAATAAATTAATCCTCATGTCTTCTTTTTTAAGGTGGTGCATGCTATAAGCGTAAAACATCAATAAAGCCTGCACCCGGTAAGACCAAAAGTCATCTTCACTAAGGTCTTTTTTTTCATGATGAATCGCCTTTGCCAAATCTTGCTTAAGATCAATACTAGTCGTTAAAAGCACGGTTTCTTTAGACTCTGCCAAAAGACTCATAGGTATCCAGCAAAAAAGAAAGAGAAAAACAAAAAACTTTTTTATACCATTCATCTAGACTTCCTTTACAAAATTAAGACCCCAAAATTAATTCATAACGCCAAACACCTAGTATAAAGTTTTGAAAATGACTCCTAGACTAAAGCAGGCTGTTGCTGAGTAATACAATGGATACCTCCTAAACCAATGACTAATTCCTGACAATAAAGGCCCTGAATACGACGGTTAGGAAAAATTTGTTTAAAAATTTCTAAAACCTCTTGGTCTTGCTCTTGACCAAAGATGGGAACCAAAACAACTTCGTTGCCAATATAAAAATTAGCATAACTAGCGGGTAGGCGACTTCCTTCATAGTCTACAGGCTTGGGCATGGGAATCATTAGGATCTCCCAATCCAGTCCTTTTTTTTCACAAAACTCATAAAGACGACGGTAATTTTCTTGAAGTAAGGTGTAGTTAGGATCTTGGGGATCTTTTTCTAAAACCGTGATTATTTTTTTAGGGGATACAAAACGGGTGATATCATCCACATGACCGTCTGTGTCATCCCCTTCAATACCTTGCCCCAACCATAAGATATCTTGAACACCTAAGAAGTTCATTAAATGACCTTCGATATCTCTTTTGGATAAAGAAGGATTGCGATTAGGATTTAGAAGACATTGTTCACTTGTGATTAAAGCTCCCTGACCATTAACGTCAATCGAGCCTCCCTCTAAAATCATATGAGGACGGACAGTTTTTAAAGAAAGCAGATCCGCGATTTTTTGGGGAATCATATTGTCCAAGTGAAAGGGAGGATATTTTCCGCCCCAAGCATTATAATCCCAGTTTAGTATTTGAAGCTGCTTGTCTTGGTTTTTTTCTTCCCAGACAAAAATGGGTCCATGGTCTCGCATCCAGGCATCATTGTTAGGAATATGAAAAAATTCGATAGAATCTTCTTTTGCCTCCACCATATTTAAAATAGCCCAAGCCCGGTCTTCGGTGCCAGGGTCATTGACTAAGATCCGCACTTTCTCACCACGAGAAAGCTCAGATGCCAGTTGGGCCCAAAATAATTCCATGCGCGGCAATACCTCCGGAGGCCAAGTCTCCCTATTATGGGGCCAAGTCAGCCACGTAGCTTCGTGCTTTTCCCATTCGGCTGGCATACGTAAATTTAAAAGGCTACTTGAGCTCATAGCTTCCCTCTTGTCTGGCACTTAAAAAGGGCCAATCTCGGCGCACAACCTGGATACTAGACAAATCACAGGCTACTAAAAGGTTTTCCGCATCCTCCGAGCTTGCTTGTGCTAAGACTTGCCCAAAAGGACCAGCAACAAAACTAGAACCCCAAAACTTTAAATGCTCTTCTACGCCCACACGATTAGCTGCCGCCACAAAGACCGTATTACTAATAGCATGGCCTCTTTGCACCGTAGTCCAGGCTTCATGCTCTATTTTTCCCATTTCACCATTGCCAGCAGTAGGCCAACCAATAGCTGTAGGATAAAAAATAATTTCTGCTCCCTTAAGCGCTAAGCTTCTTGCCCCTTCTGGAAACCACTGATCCCAACAAACTTGCACTCCAATCTTAGCATAGGCTGTCTCAAAGACGGGCAAACCTAAGTCGCCTGGACTAAAATAATAAGCCTCCGAATAATAGTTGGCTAAATCATCGGGGATATGAATCTTACGATACTTACCCAGCATCGTGCCGTCAGCATCAAAAACACAAGCAGTGTTAAAGTATTGATCTTGGTCTTTTTCAAAAAAAC
>JAGRNM010000266.1 GCA_020440745.1 Deltaproteobacteria bacterium | reverse complement strand
GTCCGGAGCTTTCTAAAATAATTAAGTCGGATTTAGGAAGCCCTTGATGAAGTCTCTAAGCATGTTCTAAGGGGATAACTTGATCTTGTCTTCCATGAAGAATCAAGGTTTTTTGAAAAATATCTTTTATTTTTTCATCCATGACTTGAGGTGCGCTGTTTTTGATAAAAAAATCCAAAGTCTTTAGATAATGTTTTTTGATGCGGTTAGAAGCTTTTACTAAGGCATCTAGGGCAAAGTCAGGGACGGGGGGCGGATGGTAAAAAAGTCGGTTCATAAAGTCTTGAGCCCGTTCTCGATTATCTAAGGTTAAGCGGGCGAAGGAGGGAATTTCGGTGGTTAGACCAGCGCTTTCGATTAAAATTAATCGACCAACTTTGTCAGGGTGCTCGTGAGCAATCTTAAGTGCGATCCATCCACCGACGCTTAGGGCAATGATGTCTATTTTTTTAACTTGTTGTTTTTCTAAAAATCTTAAGACGTGATCTGCTTCGGCTTGGACTGAGTATGTTTGGGGTTTGATTTGCATAAAACGGCTGGCTAAGAGATCTAGGGCTAATAGATGGCGCTCTTGACTAAGGCTGGGCATGAGTCGCATCCAAGTCCAAAGGGAGTTGCCGCCAAAACCATGGAGTAAGAGTAGGGTGTTGTGCTGCTTAGTTTTTTTTCCCGCTTCCCAATAATGAAAAAAATCTTTTTGGGAGGCTTGGCTGTGCTCCTCAATGCCAGCATAACTTAAAACTTTGGCAACGCTTCTTTGGAAGTGACCCAAAGGATCTTGGGTAAAGGGATAGATAAAAAGACCTAAGCCAAGGATAATAAAAATTAAAAGCCAATAGCGCTTTTTTTTGTAGAAGGCTTTTTTCAAAAGTCTAGGCTAGGGGAAAATCAATTAATAAAGTTTAAATCACTTAAAAAATACTTACCAAAATTTTTGTTCGTGGTGAAGTTTTTCAAATTGACTAATGGCAGTAGCGTTTTGCAAGGTCTGTCCAATTTCGTCTAAGCCAGCTAGAAGAGTAGCTTTAACGCTGGGGTCAATTTCAAAATGAAAACTTGTTTTGTCTTTGTCTTGAAACTCGATATTTTGTTTTTCTAAATCCACTAAAGCTTCTAGGCCAGGGTTTGATTCTACTAGCTTAATGAGCTTTGAGATTTCTTCTTGGGACATGCTAACGCAAAGCAAACCGTTTTTAATGCTATTATTAAAAAAGATGTCGGCAAAAGCAGGAACATCTCCCTTTTTGGGAGCTAGGATCACTTTAAAGCCGTACTGAGAAACAGCCCAGACAGCATGTTCTCTAGAAGAACCACACCCAAAGTTATTGCCAGCAACTAAGATGCTGGCTCCTTGATTGTGTTTTTGATTAAGTTCAAAGTTTGGATTGGGGCTGCCGTCTTCTAAAAAACGCCAATCAAAAAAGAGACCGTCTTCGTAGCCTGTTCTCTTGATGGATTTTAAAAACTGCTTGGGGATGATTTGATCTGTGTCGATATTAGCTCGATTAAGTATCGCAACTTTACCGCGGTGTTGAGTAAAAGCTTCCATGGTTACCAGTTCCTTATATCTACAAAGTGGCCCGCTACTGCCGCCGCCGCAGCCATCTCAGGGCTTACTAAATGGGTACGTCCGCCTTTTCCTTGGCGTCCTTCAAAGTTTCGATTGCTGGTGGAGGCAGCACGCTGTCCGGGTTGTAGCTGGTCGGGGTTCATGGCCAAACACATGCTACAGCCAGACTCTCTCCACTGGGCACCGGCTTCTTTAAAGATTTCGTCCAGACCTTCGGCCTCAGCTTGTTTTTTGACTTGTTGAGAGCCGGGAACAACCAGAGTTGTGACTTTAGAGCTGACTTTTTTGCCTTTTAAGGTTTGGGCTGCAGCTCTTAGGTCTTCGATTCTGGCGTTGGTACAACTACCTATAAAGACCAAGTCAATGGGGATGTCGGTGATTTTGGTGCCTGCTTGGATGCCCATGTATTCTAAGGCCCTTTGAGCATCGGCTTCGCTTAAGTGGGGAGCTTCTTTAGGATGGGGGACTTTTTCTTCTACGCCTACCACCATGCCTGGACTTGTTCCCCAAGTCACTTGAGGGCTAAGTTTGCTACAATCAATCTGAATGCTTTGGTCAAAGTTAGCCCCTGGTTCTGTAGCTAGGCTTTTCCAATAGTTGATGGCCTTATCCAAGTCCTCTCCTTTGGGGGCAAAGTCTCGGCCAGGTTGGCTTACATAATCATAAGTCACCTGATCAGGAGAAATCATGCCAGCCCGGGCTCCGCCCTCGATGGACATGTTGCAGATGGTCATTCTGCCTTCCATGCTCATGTTTTGAATCGCTTCTCCAAAGTATTCTAAAACATAGCCCGTGGCTCCAGCAGTGCCGATTAGGCCGATGAGTTTTAAGATCATATCTTTAGGAGTGACGTGCTCAGAGAGTTGACCGGAAAATTCTACCCCAAAGGTTTTGGATTTTCTTTGCCTTAGGGTTTGGGTGGCTAAAAC
>JAGRNM010000265.1 GCA_020440745.1 Deltaproteobacteria bacterium | reverse complement strand
CTCCTTGTCTAGCTTCCCTACGGTTGGCCTCTGTCGTGGTATAATCTAAGATTTCATAATTACGATCGGCTTTTAAAGTTTTATTAGCTACTTTACCCACTTGATAATTAGTAGGGAGCCCTTGTCCTTCAAAAGACAAAATATAAGCTAATAAAGCCACCCAGACAAAAAAAGAAAACCAACCCCACCAAGGAGAACGCAAGAATCGTCTAAAGCTCAACAAATCCTTAAGCCTAAAGGTTCCAAAAAGTTCTTTCCAAGAATGAATTTCTCTCACTTCCCACCTCCAGGATTTTCACTTAAAATCTGAATTTGAAACTCTCGTCTTTTACCGGCTTCTTCAAAATCCATTAAAATAATCTCCTGCCAAGGACTAATGGCTAGAAGACCCCTTTCTACTGGTAAGGCCAAACTAGGGCTTAGCAAAGCCGCCCTTAAGTGGGCCGAATCCTTGCCCGAATGGGAAATCCGCTTAGGCTTAGCCCCTTCTGTTTCTGGAAACTGCTCCATCAACCAGTTTTGGAGACTTTCTTTAATCTTAATGTCATTTTCCAAAAGCGTCACCCCCGCCGTACCACTTGTGACTAAAACAAGCAAAAGGCCATTTTTTGCCTGAGACTCACGCAAAGCCTGCTTAGCCTCCACCGTAATATTGTGAATCTGAGGACTAGTTCTTGAATTAACATAGAATTTTTTTAAATACATGGGAGCAAGTCATGTTAGGGGAGCCCTTTCCCACAAGCAAGCGAAAAGGAGCCTCCATCTAACAAGCAAAAATCATTAAAAATCTCCCTCAAAAGCACTTTTAAGGCCCTAAGAGGCGATAACTAAAGAGTATATTGACAAAAATCACACAAGCCTCTTAAATATTTTTGTTAATAACTTATAATTAAAGTAAAAAGTTTAATAAAAATTAGCCAATTACTTTTTAAAGCTTTAGATTAAATAATTAGTATAAGCTGTTAAAATGATTAATAAAACTGACAAATCTTCTTCTCGATACTACAATAAGCATACTGCTAGACTTAACCAGCAGATGCAGCAGTCCAATCAGTTTTCAAAGCAATTTAGCCTACAGGGCCAAAACTTAGCCGATCAGATGGCTCAACGGGCTGGTTCTCAAGTATCAGGTCAGCAAGGGGCCCTCCTCGAAGCCCAGGACTATGAAAAAGAACTCTTTGATGAAGACATCCAATCAAAATTGGCCATGGGCGAGGGTCTCTTAGACGAATCCAGCCGGGAACGCATGAAACAAAAATTGGCCCCTTACCAACACCATATCGAAAAGGCCTCTTCAAAGTATGGAGTACCTGTTTCTGTGGTGGCTGGTATTATTTGGCAAGAGTCCCGGGCCAATCCCAATGCTAAATCCCATGTAGGTGCCCAGGGTTTAATGCAACTGATGCCAGGGACAGCCAAACACTTAGGCGTCAATGATCCCTGGGATCCTGGACAAAATATCGATGGAGGCACCAAGTATATCCGTCAAATGTTTGATAAATTTGGTCGTTGGGACCATGCCATCGCCGCTTACAACGCCGGTCCTGGCAATGTGCAAAAATACGGCGGCATCCCTCCTTTTAAAGAAACTCAAGATTATGTGCCTAAAGTCTTAGGCGGCGCCCAAAGCTTTGCCTTGGCAGGTGGTTTCTCTAATATCAATAACCAATCTCAAGTGGCTGTTTAAGGTTTTCTTTAATCCATAGCTCTATCTTAAGCTTTTCTTTCTTTTCTATTTTTGCTACTTGAAAGTCTCTTTTTGACCCATGACGGATAAGAAGCCTTGATCCATGCCTAGCGAAAAAAAAACTACCAAGAACCCCAAGCAAGCCGCCATTGCCTTGACCGGAAATGGCTTTAAAGGCCGCGCTTTATTAGAATGGTTAGAGTCTCACCCCGCTTTTCCTAAGGTTTTGTATTTAAGCGATAAAACTCCCCATATCACCCTTAAAAAAACCCATTATTGGCGTATTGATCTGACCGAGACCTTAGCGGACGTCAAGATTGCAGAGATTTTAAAAAAAGAAAAAATTGAGACCCTGGTTCATACGGCTCTACCTATTACCCCACCCCATAATCTGGCCAAGGCCCACGAACTAGTTAGCGTTGGCAGTATGTATTTGGTTAATGCCGCTGCGGAAGCCAAAGTTAAAAAATTAATCCTAGCCTCTACTGCTGACGTCTATGGAGCCTTTGCCAACAACCCTAATTATTTAACCGAAGAACATCCTGCCCGAGGCGGTTTGAAGTCTCGATTTTTAAAAGACAAAATTGACGCCGAAAATCGATTTTTAAACTACGCTAAGAAAAACCCCGGAGCTTGTGTCACGATCCTAAGACCAGCTACTATTTTGGGACCCAGTATTCAAAGTTACAAAACCCAGTATTTAAAACGTTGGGTAGTCCCAACCGTGTGGGGTTATGATCCGCTAGTTCAGTTTATTCATGAAGAAGACTTATTAACCGCCTTTAAGAAAGTTATCTTAGAAGACCATCCTGG
>JAGRNM010000264.1 GCA_020440745.1 Deltaproteobacteria bacterium | reverse complement strand
AATCTCAAATTTTTTAAAATAGTTTAAAATAGATTTTATTTTTTTTAGATCCTCAGTCTTTAAAGAAAACGCCTCCAAAGGCTCAGCACCTAAGATAGAATAAGATTTTTTATTTTGACTGGGAAGAGCACTGTCTAAAAAAAAACGACCGGGCTTTTGTTTTACGTAGCTTAAAACTTTTTCTAAGTCAGGCCATGGGCATGTCTGGTAATAAATAGACTCCATCCTAAAAAGACTCCTTGGCCAGAGCTTGCAAACGTTTACCTAACTTTTCTTCAAAAGCTTCCACGCTAGGAGCCTCACCCATGACTTCTTCCCAAACCCAAGGCGCTTCCATACATAAATAACGGGGAAAATCAGTAGAATAGTCCCGTAAGTAAGCTAAAATTTTTTGATACATAGAAAGACGAATTTTCTTAAAGTAACGATACTTTTTATCTTCACCTAAAAGAAAATCCCCAGAAAAAATCTTGGTCTTAGGAAAACGCTCTTGTGCTTCTTTTTTTAGATCCGGATCAAAACGTAAACTTCCCAAACTAAGCCAGGCAAGACGCTTGGGGTTAATGTTTTGGCTAATAGACTCAACCAAATCACGGTAGGACTCTTCCCAACCTTTAAAATAAATTAAAGGATCCAAGTGTAAACCAACGGCATAACCACGATCCTGTAAGCTCTTAGCCGCTACCAAGCGTTCTGCTAGGCTAGCACATTTTAGTTCTTCTTCTCGCACAATTTTTTCTGGAGAAAGAGAAACGCTAATGACCGTCTGTCCGCGATGATCAAGATTTAAAAGATGATCAATCCGATTAGACTTGGTTTTTAATTCTAAAAAGGCTTTTTTTTGTTTAGCAAAAAAAGGAACCAAGTCTTGGCTTAGTCGGGTTAAGTCGTCTAAGGCTAAGGAGTCGCTTAATTCCCCTGTACCCATTCTTAAAAACGTTTGATCACTTTCTTTAATTTTTTTTTCAATGGCCTTAAAAAAGTGATCCAAGTTAGCAAAAACCGTTAGACCAGGATTGTTTTTGAGATAACTTTGCAAAATACAATAACGGCATTCTAGATGACAATTACTAATAGGATTAAAGACATAGTCTCCTAGGTTGAAGGCGTATTTTACTTTAGGAAAAGGTTTTAAGGCCTCGCCTCGATATTGAGCAATATACAAAAGCCGTTTGGCCTCTGTCATGGGTTCTGGCGATTTAAAGTCTCTTAGGTCGGCAATCTCTTGAACAGGAATTCCTGGCAAGGCTTGCAAAAGACGACGGGCTAAGGGCAAGTGGGCAACACTTTTTTCTAAAAAAATTTTTTTAGGACGATACGCTTCCATTAAAGCGCTCCCAACGTTTTCCTAGCTTGGGCATTTAAGGATATGGGGCTTGTAAGCCCAGCTGTTAAATATTTTTCTCCCAAAAAAGCTACCATCGCACCATTGTCGGTGCAATAACGCGGGCTGGGCAACGCTAAGTTTAGGTTTCTTTTTTGACACAAGGTTTGGAGACGGTTTCTCAACAAACGATTACAAGCTACCCCTCCAGCTACAGCTACCTGCTTAAAGTCTTTTTCTGCTAGAGCGCGTTCCATTAAGACTTCTAAGGATCTTACTACTGCTTCCTGAAAACTAGCGGCCATGTCCGCTTTAAAATGAGTAGAAACTTTTGGAGAAGCCTCTTCTTTTTCGATGTAGTCGACTGCTTTGGTTTTGATTCCGCTAAAACTAGTATACAAAGGGCCGGCTTTGACTTGAGGGATTGCAAAAGAAAAGGCCTTTTTATCCCCTTCTTCCGAAAGCCGATCAATGATAGGACCGCCAGGATAACCTAGACCTAAACGCTTTGCTACTTTGTCTAAGGCTTCACCAGCAGCATCGTCTACCGTATGCCCCAAGAGGGTGATTTTTCCCAAAGACTCAACTTGATAAAGATGCGTATGCCCTCCAGAAACCGCAAAGCCTAAAAAAGGATAATTGAGAGGATTTTCTATAAAGGCGCTAAAAAGGTGGGCCTCGATATGATGCACACCAATAAAAGGAATCTTTAAAGCAAAGGATAAAGCCTTAGCAAAGTTAAGCCCCACTAAAAGAGAACCCACTAAGCCAGGAGCATAGGTCACAGCCAAAGCCTCGATGTCTTGTAGACTACGTCCCGCTTGCTTTAGGGCAAATTCCAAGGTGGACTCTAAGGCTTCTAAATGCTGACGGGAGGCTATCTCCGGCACAACACCTCCATGGGGCGCGTGGTACGCCGCTTGGGAAGACGTCACATTAGATAAAACTTGTCCCTCTTGGACTAGGGCCATGCTTAAATCATCACAAGAACTTTCAATGCCTAGGGTCAACATTGTAAAAGCCCTATACCTAAGAAAAGGCTTTGCCAAGCCTAGAGAAGAAGTCTTGAGGACTTTGATTTTTTAAGATCTAAAATAGGGGAAGATCTTTATGGTTGCCAGAGGGCTTGTCCTCTTGTGGCTTCTGAGAAGGGGCTTCTTGAGAAGTTGGGGGTTCCTTAACCTGAGAGGTGGCTTCAG
>JAGRNM010000263.1 GCA_020440745.1 Deltaproteobacteria bacterium | reverse complement strand
ACCCCATTCACAAGTCTTAGGCATAGACCCCCAAGCGGGTTTGATTTTATTACAAGACCTAGGTGATCAATCCTTAGAAAACCTAATCCAAAACTCAGACCCTAGTCTAAAACTCTTCTTTTACCGTCAAGCCATTGATCTAATGATCCAATTACAAAAAAAGGGAGAAAATCACCCCGATCCTACTTGCTATGCCTTTAAACGCTCCTTCGATCATAAACTTCTGCTCTGGGAGTTAGAACATTTTTTAGAATACGGCATCGAAGACCGACTGCAAATTGAAGTAAGTAAAGAAGAAAGAAAAAACTATCTAGAAGCTAGCCAACAACTGGTAAGTGAAATTTTAAAAATCCCTCAAAGTTTAACCCACCGAGACTTTCAAAGCCGCAACTTGATGCTTCATGGCTATGAGTTTTATTTAATCGATTTTCAAGACGCTCTGATGGGACCCTATGTTTATGATCTTGTAGCTCTGCTACGTGATTCTTATATCAACTTTTCTCCTAGCCAAGTCGAAATACTAGGTCTTTATTATTTAATCACCCGACAAAAAGAAGCTATGTTTATGCCAGAGGAAAACAACTTTTGGCGGCATTTTCATCTAGTAAGCTTACAACGCAAACTTAAAGATACTGGACGTTTTCAATACATTCATACCGTTAAGAAAAACTCAGATTTTTTAAAACACGTACCCCAGTCTCTAAACTATGTAGCCGAGTCTCTCAAACACCTGCCCGAATACGGATCCATCAAACAACTACTCACTACCTACTTGCCGGAATTTAAAGCATGAAGCAAAAAATCAGCGCCATTTTACTTTGCGCCGGCTTTGGCACTAGGCTCAAACCGCTCACCTTAAAACGACCCAAACCTTTATTACCTGTGGGCGGTGTGCCCATGTTGGTGTTTAATTTAATTTTATTAAAAGAAGCTGGCTTTAAAGAAGTCACCCTCAATCTTTACCACCACGGAGAAGCAATTGAAAAACTCCTACAAGACGGCCGCGCACTAGACATTAAGATCCATTATAGTTGGGAAAAAAAAATCTTAGGCACCGCCGGTGGGGTCCGACAAGTTTTAAGTTATCAACCAGCTTCTCAATTCTTAGTTCTTAATGGCGATGTACTTTCGGATATTCCTCTTAAACAACTTATCCAACTTCACCAACACTCCTCTGCCAAAGCCTCTTTGGTTGCCATCCCTTCCAACAAGCTTCAAGTCAGCCGTTATCTTTATTATCAAAATAAAGGAAAACTCCTTAGCATCAGCCAAAAAGCCCCCCATACTCCAAGCAAAAAGGGAATTTTTGCAGGCGTGCAAATCATTAATCGAGACTTGATTGAGACTTTTCCCTTAAATAAAAAAGGCTGCCTCGTCCAAAATATTTACGATCCCGCCCTCGCACGGCAAGACAACTTACAAGTCATGGAGCATCAAGGTTTTTGGGAAGACTTAGGTAGTTTAGAAAAATTAAAAGCCATGGACCGGGCTTTTTATCAAAAACAAGTGCCGGATTCCATGCAAAGGCTTTACAAAAAGGCTCGGCAGCTTTTATTTTGACAATAATATCATTAGTGATCCTAGCAATTGAAAAGTTAGAATTTGAACATGACAAACATTAAAGATAAATATACCTATCAAATTACTTGGTCTGAAGAAGACCAAGAATATGTAGGCCTTTGCCTAGAGTTTCCAGGACTAAGCTGACTAGCCCAATCTTGAGAACAAGCTTTGAAGGGAATCCGCCGTGTGCTTAGTCAGACATTAAAAGGCACGAAGCAAAATCAAGAAAGAATTCCCGAGCCCTTTTCAAAAAAAAACCTTTAGTGGCAAATTTATATTTAGAGTCCCCCAAAAATACACCGTAACCTAAGCATTAAAGCAACTGAAACAGGGGTTAGTCTAAATCGCTATATCAATGCCAAACTTGCTTAAAAAGCTAGGGGCTTTTAAGCCCCTAGAGTCTGGGACATGAAGGACATAGCTTAGCTTAAAAAAATAAAACCCCTATCCCAAAACAAGTATTTTCTTTTCTTTACCCAAAACTCCCTAGAGCTTTAAGCCACTTTCTGCTCAGGCTCTAAGAGATTTAAAATAGAAACTTTAAGAGCTTTAGCAATTTTCTGTAAGGTCTGAACCCCAATATTAGAAACCTTACCCCTTTCTATCCTAAATAAATAATCTTTCGAGATAAAAGATTTCTCAGCTAGTTTAGCCAGGCTCAAGCCTTGACGATTTCTAATTTCCCTAATCGCTTCTCCGTAACTCATTTATGCGTTAATAAACGTATAATTTTTACAAGTCAATATTTTTTTAATTTAAAAACTTATTTTTTTTAAACAAGACTATAGTTATAAGACTATAGTCTTATGATTAAAAATCTATCTAAAAACTTAAGGAGTTTGAGAGAGAAGAAAAACATTTCTCAAAAAGCCTTAGCTAGAATGGCAGGAGTCAGCAACGACTACGCCAATAGAATAGAAAAATTAAAAGCCGGTAGTGTCGGGCTAGAAATAGTATCGGCCTTTGCTAAAGCCTTAAAAGTTCA
>JAGRNM010000262.1 GCA_020440745.1 Deltaproteobacteria bacterium | reverse complement strand
TTATTTACCTCGGCAAAACTCGGTAATAAAGACGTGCTCGCCTATGGCACTGGAGGGTGCAGCATCTACGCTGATGTTATGGAAGATGTTAATTACGCTCTTATGATTGATTAGTTAAGGATTTCTCATAGGATGTAACTTAAGTCTTTGGTCTCTTTTTTTTTTTTTTTTTATAAGAAGCACGCAAAAGTTCTTTGTTTTTCCTTAAAGGCCATTGATGTTGATGGGCAATTTCAAAAAAAAGCTTTTTTCGGCTTAGACTTTCAAATTCTCGATCTCTTAGTTTAAGAGAAGCTTGGGCTAGTTGGGTACGGACTGTTTCTTTGCTGATGCCTATTTTTTCTGCAATTTGAGTTTCGCTAAAACCTTGACTAAAAAGTTCTGCTACTTTGGCTTGTTTGGGACCGCAGCCGTAAAAAGTTTGAAAAATCTCTGTTAGGTTAAGAGAGGGAGTACTTTCTAAACAAGGGCAATGAATAAAAAGAGCAATAGGTACATAACCCCCTAAAACAGATTCTGATAGTTTGTTGTCTAAGCTGACAACCATGATCTGTAAAGGTGACTTCTTGGAAGCGCTTTTTAAAATTAACTGCTGTTCTCGCTGTCTGCTTTCTCCTTTGAGGAGTTGATCGCATAGTTGATAGAGTTTTTCATGACTCTCAGTATCGGTAGCAAATAAACGACCATGGTGAGAAAAAAGAGGATCTCTTAAACTTAAAATTTCTTTGGCTCTTGTATTGGCTAGCGCAACAAAGCCTTGCTCATTTAAAAAAATTATTCCTAATTGTAAACGGTCTAGAGAACCTCTAATAGCCAAAGTTTCTTTAAGTAAATGACGATGGCTAAGAGCCATGCTTAGGTCTTGACTTATTTCTGTTATAAAATGACAGACGGTAGTTTGCCATTTGCTTTTTTTGTGAGGTTTTTTGTGAGGATAGTATAAAGAAAGCGAACCTAGCTTGTTTGAATCAATGGAAAAAAGAATTTGTAGCTGATTTCCCAGCTTATAGGGCCTCATAAATGCATAATAAGAAGGGTTTTTGCCAAGTTTTTTTAAGGCCTCTAGTTCTGAAGTAGATAGGTCTTGTCCTAAGTTTTGATAGAGCTTGGGTTTAAGCTTTTCTTTATTATTTATAGGAGGATGTTCAAAAAAGGATTGGATGACTTCTTCAGGCCAAGTAGAAGCCACAGGGTCAATTAGTGTAAAATCATCGTCCTTTTTATAAACATTAATGTCAGCATAACTGCATAAGCCCAATGTACACTCTAGATAATATAAAAAATCCTTCCAAGGGCCAAGGGTATGAAGCTCTTCTCGATGAATAGGACTATTTAATAAGGAGCTAGCTTTTCTTAAATGAAAATCAAAGTTGCTGCTAGTTAAGGCTTGAAGTTTAGAAGACATAAAAAATTTTGCAAAATCAATTTTTTAAATTGGATTATTTTATGGGGGAAAAAAGGAGGAAAGGGGAAAAGAGAAAAGGAGTCGTCAAAAGGCTCATCTAGGCCTTAAGAAAAAAGGCTTGGCTAGACTAATCAAAAATTTAATTCAAGTAGTTTTGCCGTAACTTTATCAAAATATTAAGGCTCCAAGATAGTATCACGGCGATACATTTCAGAAGGGGCAGGGTAGTCTAAATTGTAGTGAAGTCCTCGGCTTTCTTTACGCCAAAGAGCTGAGTGAATAATTAAATCAGCCACACAAGCAATGTTTCGTAGTTCTAAAAGTTCGTTAGTGACTAAAAAATCAAAATAATATTCTCTGATTTCTTCTTTTAAAAGATCGATGCGCTTTTTGGCCTGTTTGAGGCGTTTTTTGCTGCGAACAATGCCTACGTAATTCCACATCATTTCTCGGATCTCGTCCCAGTTTTGTTTTACAATCACAGCCTCTTCACTATTGACCGCAGAGCCTACGTCCCATGGCGGAGGAAGTTCAGCCTCAATGGAGCTTTCTTTTAAAAGTTCTTGGGTGATTTCAGCCGCAGACTGAGCATAAACTACGGCTTCTAAAAGAGAGTTGCTAGCCAAACGATTGGCACCATGTAGACCAGTAAAGCTAACTTCACCGCAGGCTAATAGGTTTTTTAAACTGGTTTGAGCTGATTGATTAACCATCACACCCCCACATAAATAATGGGCCGCTGGCACCACAGGGATAGGATCACTAGTCATGTCATAGCCAAATTCTTTAACTTTGGCACAAAGATTGGGAAAACGCTCTTCTAAATAATCAGCCGGAATATGGGTCATGTCTAATAAGACGTAGTCTTCACCGCGTTTTTTGAGTTCAAAATCAATAGCTCTAGCCACGATATCTCTTGGAGCTAGTTCCTTTCGGCGATGATAACGTTCCATAAATGTCTCGCCATTGATTAATCTTAATGCACCACTTTCACCTCGTAGGGCTTCGCTTAAAAGAAAGTTTTTTGCTTTAGGATGATAAAGGCAGGTGGGATGAAATTGGACAAATTCTAAATTGGCTACTTTAGCTCCTGCTCTCCAAGCCATGGCCAGTCCATCCCCTGTGGCAATATCTGGATTGCTGGTGT
>JAGRNM010000261.1 GCA_020440745.1 Deltaproteobacteria bacterium | reverse complement strand
GGAAACCGGCACAGGCAAAGAACTAGTCGCCCGAGCGATTCATCAGTCGTCCCGTCGGGCTGATAAACCCTTTATTATTTTTGATTGCTCGGCAGTGGCTCCCAACTTGATTGAGAGTGAACTCTTTGGCCACGAAAAAGGAGCTTTTACGGGAGCTATTAAACAACGTAAAGGGGCTTTTGAAGCCGCTTTTGGAGGTACAATTTTCTTAGATGAAATTGGTGAACTCACCCTTGATCTCCAACCCAAACTTTTACGCGCTTTAGAACAAAGAGAGATTAAAAGAGTGGGAGGCAATGAACGTATTCCTCTAGATATTCGAGTCGTCTGCGCCACCAATCGTGATCTTAAGTCAGAAGTAGAAGCAGGTAATTTTCGCCAGGACCTTTATTATCGTCTCTCAGTGGTTAAAGTTAATCTTCCTCCTTTAAGAGAACGCTTTGAAGACATTCCTCTTATTATTGAAAAACTTTTACAACATAGCCTCTATAACAAAAATAGCGACGACTCTCTTAAAGTTAACCGGGTGGAAGATGAAGCTCTCAAAATGCTCACTAGATACCAATGGCCAGGCAACGTTCGCGAACTAGCTAATGTGGTAGAAAGAGTTGTCTCCATGGCCGATAGTAATACTGTGGATCAAAGTCTATTAAGCTTTGTGTTTCAAGAAATTGAAAATCAAGTAGAACCTACTGAGCGCCTGACTATTGATACCAATCTACCCTTTAAGGAGGCTAAGCAAAAAGTAGTTGAACTCTTTGAAAAAGACTATTTAGAAGAACTCCTAAAAAAGAACGACTTTAATGTCAGCAAAGCTTCTCGCGAAGCTAAGATTGACCGAAAGCACTTGAGAAATCTCTTAAAAAAATACGGCGTCCAAGAAAGAGAAGAAGAAGAATAGACAAAAATTCTTTGCAATAAACCGCCAAGAATCATGCCTCTTTTGGATTAAAACCTCTTATTAACCAGAAGCCAGAGGCTTTTTAGGGGGCCTGGCTTTTTGCAAGTTTCTTTTAATAGCAATCACTAAAGAACGAGCCCTGTTAGCGTAAATATCTTTTCCTGCTGGATCAGCTAAAATAGCAGCCCTAAAATCTTCAGCTGCTTTCTTAAAATTTTTGTGTTTAAGGTAAATTTCTCCTCGATTAACCCGACTAGGCAAATCATTCTTTTTAAGATTTAATGTCTCACTGTACTCATAAACCGCCTTCACATACTGCTGCATCTTTTGATAAGTGCCTCCTAAGCAGGCATGATAAAAGGGATTTTTATGATCCAACTTTACTAAAGCCTCAAAAATCTGCTTCGCCTCATCTATCCGACCATGCTTAAGTTTGATATGGCCTGTTTCAGCTAACTGAAAAAGCTCTTTTTGATTTAGACCCGCTAACTGGGCATAGCTAATCTGATTGCTAAAAAAACGAAACAAAAGATCCGTCACGTACTTCTTACGCTGAGGCGTGGGATCCACTAGTTTACTCTGGCCCTTGGACTCGGCATCTAAGGGCATTTGAAAATCGTCGTCATTCACAGGATAAGAACTTTAGCGGGAAGAAAGAACTTCTTCAAGATTAAAGCAACATAAGAAACAAAACTTACTGCTATTTATATTTTTTCTAAGGTGCCACGGGCTGTATCAAAGAATTTTTTCATCAGGCCACTCAGTATCTCAAAGACTCGGGACATATTCTCTTGTACTTGTTTTAGCTCCATCATGAGCATTTGAGCATCATCACCTAAAGAAGCTAACTCTCCGTTTAACTTACGATACTCAGGACTATTAACATCTAAATTAGCCATGGCATCTGAAGCAGCCTTTTTATTGCTTTGGATCTGCATTAGTCGTTGCATCAAGGATTGAACCGATTGATTGCCCTGGACCTCATTACCAAAAGCCATGCCTAAAATACTTGAGGCAAAATCACCGCCTCCTGAAGAAGCGTAAACAGGAGACGTATTTGTCGCAAAGCCGCTATTACCCATGGGGTTATTAGGAAAACCTGAAGATGCCCCTCCTCCGCTTCCTGTACCAGGAAACTGAGTCGAAGCTGAGCTGCCAGCCACCCCAGGTTTTACCCCAGGAGGCAGAGCCGACCCAGAACTGCTAGCAGTGCCGGGCAAAACAATACCTTGTTCTAAAATTTGGTTAAAAGCCTTGGCTTGTTGTGGGCTTAGAAAACCCTGCCCAGCTAACTCATTAAAATCTAAATTAGGCAAAAAGTCTTGATAAGGCTCTCCGCTAGAAGTGTCGTAGGAACCCTCAAAATACTGTTGATAACCACCTTCCCTTGGGCCAGGAATATCAGCAGGTAAAGAAGTATAGACATCATACTGATAAAGCTTCTTTAAAGCCTCAGCCATGGATCTAAAGTATTGCAAAAGAGCTGGGCTCTTTAAGACTTCGTCAACCCCTTGATCGGATAAGAGCCTATCGACATCCTCTAAACGATAGCCCTGGTTCACTAAAACATCTTGAGCTCGATTAATGTCAGCTGCGATATTACCGGGAATAAAAGTAGCCATAAAATCCTTCCAAAATCTTTTTAATACGCCA
>JAGRNM010000260.1 GCA_020440745.1 Deltaproteobacteria bacterium | reverse complement strand
TGAAAAAGGCCTTTCGATTATTTTTATACCTTAATTTATTCTTTTTACTAACGTCGCCCTATTCTCTCCAAGCCAAGGCTCAGTTACCTCAAGGTTTGGAGGAAAATCTCTACCAACAGGCGCTTCAAGGACAAAAGCTAATTATTAATCGAGACTATACCCAAGCTCAAAAATTCTTTCAAAACTTACAAAAAGATTATCCTAATTCTCCCCTTCCTAGTTTTGGACTCATGACACTTTACAATACCCTAATGATGGAAAACCTGGACCAAGCTTATCTAGAAGCCTTTTTTCAAGAAGCACGCAATCATAATTATTATGTGCATGAAGCTTTAAAAAAAGAAAAACCTAGCACCTGGGATTATTTTCTTTGTGGTTCAGGCCAAGGTTTGCAAGCCTTAAGGCTTCTTGAACAAGAAAAGACTCTAGAAGCCCTAGGTTCCGCACAAAAAGCCCGATCCTGCTTTAATCAAGCTCTCAAGCAAGATCCCCAGTTTCATGATGCTAAGCTTGGTTTGGGACTTTATTTATATTGGAGAAGTGTCTTTACGGCTCATTATCACTTACCCTTTTTTAAAGACCAAAGAAAAGAAGGGCTCCAACTGATGGAAGAAGCTAGACTTCAAGGCCTCCTGACTCAAGATTTATCCAGTTTTGCCCTGCTATTGGCTTATTTTCAGGAAGGAAAAAGCAAACAAGGCCTAGCTATCTGCGAAGCAGTTTTAAAAAACCACCCCAAAAATCTTTTAGCCAAAATTTATCAAGGACGCTTCTTATTGAGACTTGGCAAAAAAACCGAAGCTCAAAAACTTTATGCCCAACTTACAGAACAATACCCAGACACGCCACTTTTAGAATTTTTTCTTGGTTTAAGCCAAGGCGCTATGGGAAAAAACCAAGAAGCCAAAAAGCATTTTTTAAACTATCTTAAGAGTCAACCCTTACCTGTCCGACAAGCCTATACCCACTATCAACTAGGAATTCTTTATTTAAGAGAAAAACAAAGGCCAAAAGCCAAAGAACACTTTAAACAAGGTCAAATTATCTATCCAAAGTGGAAAGCTAATGGCACCATGCTCAAAAGGCTTTCATCCTAAGTCATGAATGTAAACTTGACGACTGAGGCATTTTTGGTTTTATTGCTGCTTCGCGGCTAAACTTAAAAAAAGAGAGGTTTCTTTTGGGTATAACAATTATTCAAAAATCAGACCTTAGGCAAAAAAAACACAATTCTAAAATTGCTTTAGTACTTTCTGGTGGAGCCGTGAGCGGTGGTGCCTTTAAGGCTGGAGGACTTAAAGCCTTTAATGATTTTTTGGTTAATCGCAAGGTTAATGACTTTGATATCTACGTTGGCATTAGCGCCGGAGGCTTATTGGCCGTACCTTTAGCAGGCGGCCTACCCCCTGAAGAAATTTTAAAAAGTCTAGAGGGCACCAGCGAACGTTTTAGCCAACTTTCGCCTTTGGCCATGTATTTTCCCAATTGGAAAGAAATGCTAAGTCGCCCCTTGGATTATCTCTACCGCCGCGGGACCTATATTCCTGCTGTTATTTTAGATGCTATCCAGGCTATTCCCAACATTAGCGAAGAGCTTAAAAAAGGTTTTGTCACCTTTGCTAAAAGACCCAATTATTCTAATTACGAAAAAATGATTAAGCCTTTGGCTAATGCTCTTTATTCTAGTCGAAATTTACCTAGTTTATTTAGCACCTTACCTAGTGGCATTTTTGACAATCGCCCTATCGAAAAATACCTCAAAGAAAACATGCGCCGCAATAAAATGACTAATCATTTTAAAGTGCTCAAACGTCTACTTGGAAAAGAACTTTATATCTGTGCCACCGAATTAGACAGCGGCGATTGGTCTGTTTTTGGTTGGGACGAACGCAATGATATCAGTATTAGTGAAGCAGTAATGGCAAGTACAGCCATGCCTGGTTTTTATAAACCAGCCAATATTAAAGGAGTGGATTATATCGACGGTGGTGTTCAAAAAACCGCTAATATTGACTTAGCCATCCAAAAGGGAGCGGACTTAGTCATTTGCTACAATCCCTTCCGCCCCTTAAAAAATAAAATACGCTTAACTTACAACCGAGAAAAAGGAGCTTACATCACCCGAGACAAACGTATCTCGGGAGGTGGTCTTTTTGGCGTCTTCAATCAAGTTTTTAGAACCCTCTACCACAGCCGTTTAAGCTATGCGATCAATCGCTATGCCCAAGACAAAAACTTTAAAGGCGATATTATCTTAATTGAACCCACAGAAGACGATGAAAGCTTTTTTCAGATGAACCCCTTTGCTTTCTGGACTCGTTCCTATGCAGCCAAAAGTGGATTTGAATCAGTCCGCTTAAGTATAGAAAAACACTTTGATCAAATTAAAGCTATCTTAGGCAGTTATGGTATAGAAATGAGTAAAGACCTAGTAGAACAAGACGAAGCCGAACTAAAAGCCGCTGAAGCTTCTGGTCGAGAAGTCTTAGAAGTCCTGGAAAAACCAGGCTCTAAAAGAAACAAAGGCAAACTACGTCTAATCTCTGCCTAAATATAAGCTCTA
>JAGRNM010000025.1:4034-11144 GCA_020440745.1 Deltaproteobacteria bacterium | reverse complement strand
TTTAAATAGGGTAATAAGGGTGTGGTATCTAAAAATCCTTTAAAGTGTTTTTTACTTTTTTTAGCTCCAAAAATTAAATTAGAGACAAGACCTTGGCTTGAAGTCTTAAGAAAACTTAATAAAGCTCTTGTGTCTCTTTGATAAATATTTTCGGCTTTAAGACCAGACCACAAATTATAAATCTTTTTACCCTGATAGGCAGGATCATCAGCGGTAGAAGCAGTAAAAGAAGCGTTGATAGCTCCTATAGAAGCTCCTGTATGTATATCAAAAACTCGACTTCTGGCCGGCTCAGGAAGCATAGTGCGTATATAATGAAGTACCCCCGCCTCATAGGCTCCACGGGCACCACCGCCTGACAAGACGATTCCTATTTTTTTACTAGCGTGATTAGACATTTACTTTTGTAAAAATTTAAATCTTTACTTCTCCCTCAAATAAATCAGGAGATTCTTGAGGAATAGACCGGCGTTTTGGATTAAGTAAACTAAAGACTGCCGGCACTACAAATAAAGTAAAAAATACCGAAACACTTACGCCACCAATAATGGTTAGGGCCATGGGAATGCGGGTTTCACTACCGGCTCCAGCAATCAAGGCCGCAGGCAAGGCGCCTGCTAAAGTGGATAAGGTGGTCATCAAGATGGGACGTAAGCGAATCGGGCAAGCTTTGATTAAGGCTTCTTTTAATTCGACGCCTTGGTCTCGCACTTGATTGGTAAACTCTACCAACAAAATAGCATTCTTTTTAACTAAGCCCATGGTTAGTAGCATGCCAATGGCGCTGTAAATGTTAAGTGATTGTCCTCCTAAGAGTAAGGCCACCATGGCACCCACTAAGCCAAAGGGAATCGACATAAAGATAATAAAAGGATCAGAAAAAGAATTAAACTGTACTGCCATGACCATGTAGGCAACAATTAATCCTAAGATCATAATGATCATAGCCTCTTGGAGTTTTTCGGCAGGGGTAAAGGAATAATTTAAGTAGTATCCTTTTGGCAAAAGACGTTTTGCAATTTCATTGATGGCTTTAATGGCTTCTCCTTGGGTTGCACCTTTTTCTAAGGAGGCGTCTACCCTAACTCCACGGATGCGGTTTTCTCGGTAAACTGTTTGGGGACCATCGTAGGGTTGGGTTTTGACTACTTTTAATAAGTTAATTAACTCACCACGATTATTACGAACATAAAGAGGCTTAAGATCCTCCTTACTCTTGCGGTCTTTTTCTTGCAGCTGGACAAAGACATCATAGCGAGAGTTGTCGCCAGAATAAAACCCTGCCACTACCCCACCAAAGGCTATATTAATAACTTCATTAATCTGGCTGATAGAAACTCCACGATCAATGGCTGCTTCCCGATCGGGTACAATCCTAAGTTCGGGCAAGGTTCTCACGTCATCAGATCTTACCCCCACCAAAAGCTTGGTGGCGTTCATGGCTTTTTCCATCTGATAGTAGAGTTCTTTTTGCTTTTGGGGATCGGGGCCATTAATAGTAAATTCAATGGGACTGCCGCGTCTTCCTCCCAGACTGGTACCAAAGTTATCTCTTATAAAAATTTGAATACCTTGAATGGCCGCCGCTGATTTTCTTAAGTCGGCAGCTACTTCTGTGTGGCTTTCTTTTCTGTCTTCAAAGTTTTTTAAGATAGCCACGCCATTGCCCTGGTTGCCTTGTCCCCCTTCTCCAAAACCACCCACCGCTACTACGTAACGGTCAATAGCGGGATGGGCAGCCATGATTTTTTCAAATTCTTTAATTTTTTGGTCGGTGTATTCCAAGGATTTACCCTCAGGGGCCAAAAAGCTTAAAAATAAAACCGATCGATCTTGGTTGGGAGTAAACTCAGTGGGAATTTTTAAGACAAAATAAAAACTCCCTCCCACTAAAAGAAAAGACAAGCTAACTACTAATAAGCGATAGTTTAAAACAAAGCGCAGAATTTTTTCATAGAAGTTCTTTAAGACATCCATGATTTTTTCAAAATTTCTACCTAAGAAACTCCTGCGCTCTCCTATTTTTAAAAATTGCGAACAACGCATGGGCGCTAAGGTCAAGGCCTCTATCGAAGATAAGCTAACAGCAATACCCAAAGTAATGGCAAATTCTAAAAAGAACTTACCCTCAATCCCTCCCATAAAAACAATGGGAATAAAAACCGCCACCAAGGCCAAGGTGGTAGCCACCACCGCAAAAGAGATTTCTCTAGATCCTTTAAAGGAAGCCGAAACCCGATCATAGCCCTTTTGCATATAGCGGGCGATGTTTTCTAACATGATGATGGCGTCATCCACCACAATACCAATGGCTAAGGCCAAGCCTAAGAGGGTAAAGGTATTGAGGGTAAAGTTAAGAGGTTTGATTAAAGCAAAGGTACCCACAATGGCCACGGGAATCGCCAAAAGCACATTCACAGTAGCGGAAAAAGATCCCAAAAAAATCCAACAAACAATGGAAGTGAAGATAGCGGAAAAAATTAAGGTCCTGACTAATTCTTCCACATTGGCATTAATAAAATATGACTGATCGTAAATAATCTTAACCTGAGTACCTTTGGGCAATTCTTTGTTGATTTCCTTTAATCTTTCTTTAGCCCGATTTGCCACGGCGACGGCATTTTCTCCTCTTTGATTATAAATGGCCATGGCCAAGTTGGGGACTCCATTAAGCCTAGAGATGCGACGGGTGTTTTCAACTCCCTCATAGATGGTGGCTACATCCTTTAATCTTAAGTCACGATAATTAGGTTGTCCTCCCCTTTGGCTGATAATAATGTTTTGAAAATCTTTGACCGTACGGGCCTCTCCCATGATGCGAATCAGGTCTTCTTTTTCTCCCAACTCAAATTTTCCTGCCGGTAGTTCTTGATGCTCTCTTTGAATACTAGCCACAATGTCTTCGGTGGTCAGTTGGTATTGATTGAGCTTGGCCGCATCCAAGTCGATGCGCATTTGGGGTTCATGAAAACCATAGGCCTGGATTTCTGCCACACCTCTTACCGTACTCAAGCGATCCCTGATCCGGTCGCGAAATAAAATCATGAGTTCTCTGGTGGGAAGATCGGACTGAATCCCCAAAGTTAAAATGCGGGAATCACCCGCACTATTTTTGGTGATAATGGGAGACTCCACCCGCTCAGGAAGATCGCGCTGCGCCCTTCCTAAAAGGGTTTGGATTTCTTGCACGGCTACATCCACGTCTTTTTCCAATTCAAACTCAACAGTGAGTTCTCCTTGGTTACGAGTAGCCTCGGAGGTGAGGTTACGAATCCCATCGATAGAAACCAAAAAACCTTCCACCGGTTCTAAGACGTCTTTTTCTACTACCTCTGGTGTAGCCCCTTCATAGCTATAGCGCACACGCACCGTTGGATAATCCACATCGGGATTTTCGCTGACTCCCATGCCAGAAAAACCAAGGGCGCCAAAAAAAAGCAGTCCAAACATCAGCACCCAGGCAAAAACAGGTTTTCTAATAGAGAGTTCGGAAAGCTTCATGGTACATCCGCTGCTAAAGTTTTAAGTTGAATCCAATTGAGCTTGGCAGCAAAAATATCCTGGTCTAATTGTCTTTTTGCCTGAACCATTTCTTCTAAAGCTCTTAAAACATCTAAACTTGTTATCAAACCTTGATTGAATTCTTTGACCTGCTCTTGATAATTAAGCTTAGCAAAGTCCAAACTAGTTTTACCCTTTTGAATACTTTTTAAATAAGCCTCTAAGCTTTGAGATTGGGCCTCAAAATCCTTTGTTAAGTTTCTTTGTAAGTCTTCAAGTAGTAGTTTTTCTTGGGCAAGTTCTAATTTTTTAATGGCGGTTTCTGCCGTGGTTTGACCACCACTAAAAAACTCCCACCTAGCTACCACACTAAGATCCCACTTAGACTCACTCAAGACACCCGCCCGATCTAGGTAATAATTGCCTTCCAAATCCACTGAAGGCAAATAAGCTCCTTGGGCCGCTTTAATCTCTCTATTTTTATTTTCTAAAACTAGAGCCTGACGGTCCAAGCTAGTATGATTAGCAATTTTTTCTCTCCAATGGGAGGGTACTTGAAGACTCTTAAGGGCTAGCTTGTCTTGAAGACGATCAAAGGATTCCCCCACAAGCTTTTCTAAATTTTTCTTAGATTGGGCAAGGGCTGCCTTTAATCTTTCCCTTTCTGCTTCTACTCTAGCTCCTTGACTTTGGACAGCTAACAAGTCGCTGGCCTTATTGCGACCAATGCTAACCCTGGAGGATAAAAAGTCTTCACGCCTTTTTAAGATATCCGATTCTTCTTTTAGATGGACTAAGTCTTTTTCTAAGCTCAAAAACTGATAAAATTCTCCCGCTACTAAAAGATAAGCCTGTAAGGAAGTTTCGGCCTTTTCCAAACTAGCCAACTTAGGTAAGCGTTTGGCAATTCCTAAATTAAAGTACTCAGAAGTGCCATGAAAAAGGGGCTGAGTCAAAGTAAGCGCGGCAGTGTGTTGATAGGCCTCTCCAAAACGGGAGCTGACTTCCGAATCCTGGGCCGAATCTCTGAAAACACTACTGGAACTAAGCGCTAAAGTAGGCAAAACCTGGGCATAGGCCAGTCTCTTTTGTTGTTTAGCTTTTTGGACGTCTAGTTCTTTGGTCCTGATTACCGAAGTATTAGCCACAGCCTTTTCGTAGGCCTCTTGTAAAGTCAAAGCCTGAGCCAAAAGGGGAGTGGAGAACAAAAATAAAAAGATAAATCCTACTAGCCTAAAGCACATAAAGACAGTCCTAAAAAAAGAGTCTAAAAAAGACGCTTAAGACAAGCGATTAGTCTTTAAAAAATCAATAAAAATAAAATAAAAGACTAATTATGCTGCCCTAGACTTAGCTTATTGACTACTTTAAGCAAGAAAAGCAAAAAAGAACAAAGCTTTTAAGCCTTCACTAGATGGCATTTTCGCCGGTTTCGCCAGTACGGATACGGACTACTTCTTCTAAGCTACTGACAAAGATCTTTCCGTCTCCGATTTTGCCTGTTGCAGCGGCTTTTTGAATGGATTCAATTACCTTAGGGGCTTGTTCTTCACTGACAACGATGTCAATTTTGATCTTAGGCAAAAAATCGACGACATACTCAGCGCCTCGATAGAGCTCTGTATGCCCCTTTTGTCTGCCAAATCCCTTAACCTCACTCACTGTCATCCCTGCAATACCCAAATCATGTAAGGCCTCTTTGACTTCGTCTAATTTAAAGGGCTTAATAATTGCTTCGATCTTTTTCATGACTTGCCTTTCTTAAATCAATAAAATTAAAAATTTTAAAAAAACTTCCTTCCTTCTTAGCTTAAACTCAGTTGCTTCCAGTAATCAAGGAGGAAGGAAGTCTAACAAATTTATTTAAAAAGCTCTAGTTGACTGTTGAAAGTCAGGATAAGCCTCAGCTCCATGTTCACTAAGGTCTAAGCCTTGTTGTTCCTCTTCTGGACTTACTCTTAGACCAATCGTCATCTTTAAGATCAAGAAGGTAATCATACCTAAGCCAAAGGCCCAAGCAAAGGCTACACCTACACCTAAGGCCTGAACTCCTAATTGCTTCATGGTAAAGCCACTTTCATTAAAGATAGCAGCGGCTAAGGTACCAAAAGAACCACAAACACCGTGCACGCTGATGGCACCCACAGGATCATCGACCTTAATCTTATCAAAGAATTTAACAGCTAAGATGACTAAGATACCTGCAATCAGACCAATGATGACCGAGCTTGTCGGTGTCACATTAGCACAAGGAGCCGTAATAGCCACCAAGCCAGCTAGTGCGCCGTTAAGACTCATGCCGATATCGGGTTTTTTAAACATCATCCAAGATAGGATCATGGCAGATACACAACCCGCTGCAGCAGCTAAATTGGTGTTTACCGCAATACGAGCAATAGAAGTATCTGCCGTAGTAGTGGAACCAGGGTTAAAACCAAACCAGCCAAACCATAAGATAAAGACACCCAAGGCAGCTAGCGTCATACTATGGCCAGGGATAGGCTTAACTTTGCCTTCTTTAGTATAGCGACCAATACGTGGGCCCAAGAGCACCGCACCAGCCAGTGCAAACCAACCACCAATAGAGTGCACTACCGTAGAACCAGCAAAGTCAATAAAGCCTAAGTCAGCTAACCAAGCCGCTTGATCGGAGTGGAATAAGTTACCCCAAGCCCAGTGTCCAAAGAGGGGGTAAACTACAGCAGTGATGACTATGCTATAAACAAGGTAAGCACTAAACTTCATGCGCTCAGCCACGGCTCCTGACACGATGGTGGCCGCGGTGGCAGCAAAGACACACTGAAAGATCCAAAAAACATAGATCCAGGCATCATTGCCATCAAAGTAACTTAAGAAAAATCCATCCGTCCCAAACCAACCTCCTCTAGTTACCCCAAACATCAGACCAAAACCTAAGGCCCAAAAGCCTAGAGTACCCATGGCAAAGTCCATTAAGTTTTTCATCATGATGTTAACGGCGTTTTTAGCCCTGGTAAAACCGGTTTCTACCATGGCAAAACCAGCCTGCATTAAAAAGACCAGGATAGCAGCCAACAAGGTCCAGAGGTAGTTGGCATTGTTTTGCACACTCTCAGCCGTTATCACAGCATCCTGGGCAAAAGCTAAATCCGCTACCAAAAGGGGGATCAATAGCCCCATAAGTTTGAAAAATATACCGGCATAACTTTTCTTCTTCATGATTAAAAACTCCTTTAATCGGGGTTGAATGGACCCTATAGGTCCAGACTAGGGACAAGCCTAGATCTTGCTTGGTCTTAAAGCAAAGGTAATGCCAAAGTAGAAAAAATAGATAAGTTATTAATTTTATTTATTTTTTTAAAAAATCATCTCCAAGATGGAGTAGAATAAAATGCTTATTTTATTAGCAGTGATGATTTTTTAATCAATATTTTGATTTAAATTAAAAACTTGAGCCCTTTCCCTTAATGAATTTTGTTTGGATTTAAGCGAGCTCGTATTTTTTAGAAAGAGTCTATTTCAAAGTGATCTCTTTTTCTTTCTATTGTTCTCTTTTTTGCAAAAAATAAGTTTGACAAAAAAGGAAGGGCTTTTGTTATAAGAAATGTGCAAGAGAGGAGTTCCCCGTGG
>JAGRNM010000025.1:0-4024 GCA_020440745.1 Deltaproteobacteria bacterium | reverse complement strand
TATCAGTTGGCCCCAAACAAGACTCACCCTCCACAGGGTGGGAAACAGATCCTACTTCCCTAATAGGAAGAATCGATTTTTATAGCCAAAATCAAAAGGACTTAGAAAACCTAAGTGTCTTAATTGAAAATCAAGCACAGGCCCAATGGGACTCTGGCCCTTTTACCCCTCCTTTATTTTTAGCCCGTTCCTACCAAGAAAGTCTTCTCCGTCATCCAGGCTGGCAAGTGAGAGTGGAGCAATTTGAAGAAAAACTAGGGGATCAAATTGCCTTAGCTCAATATCCCGAAACAGCACTGCCCGACGAAGATGCCCCCACAGGCGAAGTAGAAGTGCTTCCCCCCAGCGAGGAGGACTGCCAAGTAGCCTATTGGAAAGAAGGCAAAACCCCAGATCAGATCCAAGCTATCCAAACACAATTGGAAGAAAGAACTGCGCTCCAAGACCTGGTCTTAGAACTGGAGAGCATGCCTCTAGAAAACTCCGAGGACTTGGCACGTTTTAGAGAGATTCTCCAAGTCCTCCAGAACAAAGAAGCACAAGTTCTGTTGGCAGAAGTAAACAAGATAGCGCAAGAGACTCGGGAGCTGGACCCCAACCACCCCCGCTGGGACTACTTAGAGACTTTGTTAGCAAGGCTTAACACCCAAGAAGACCCTCAACTGGACCAGGCTCTTTGGAATTTACGCCTTCAACAGGTCTTGATTGTAGGCGAAGTCCTGCTAGCGGATTACCCCCGTTTTCAGGACTTTCAGGCCAGGGTATATCAATGGGATGAAAATCGTCCCTTAAGCGCCCAAGCCTTTCAAGAGCTTAACCAGGAAGCGGACTGGATTAGCAAAATGGCTCTTATTGAGGGAACTCTTCCCCATTTAGAACAAAGAATCCAAGACCTAGATGCTAGACGAGCCCCCACCCGCGGAGGTGGCGTCATCAACGAGTTAATTGAAGACGAAAAAGTCCTCTTAGAGGCACGGGAAAAACTCTTAGCCAGCAGGCATGCCTTAGAAGAAGGAGAGATAGCCCATGCTACCGAAACTTTAATAGGTCTTTACGATAATCCCAAGCTACGCCGGGTGTTAAAGGATGCCACCATCCAGGGGCTTAATACTTTTGCCCTTAAAGTAGCCGTAGGCGTCTTTGCCGAGATTGCCTTAGGCCTAGCCCTGTCTCTCAGTGCTTCTTATTTGGCGGAAGGCGCGGGAGTTTTTCTTTATTTTCGTCGCAGTGGACAGGCCTTGAGTTGGGGAAGAGCCTTCAGCATGCCCTTAAGGGAAGTCCCTTCTTTGGGGGCACGAGTGCTCATTCGTAGCGGAGGCAATATGGCAGGAGGTCTGACCTTTGGCACTTATAATTATATTAAAAGCCGTCTGCATACTGGCCAAGACTTTTGGCCTCAAACAGGACAAAGGAAAGAGGCCTTCTTTGATTGGCTAGGTCATGTGGCCTACGCGGTAGGTTGTTTCTTTGTGGGCAACGCCTTGATGCGTGGTTTTGAGTTAGGATTGGAGCGGGTCGCTTTGGCCCGAGCCCGTTTTCAATTGGGTCTAGAAACCCAGGCTTCTCAAGTACAAAATTTAGGCGCAGAAATTTTTGAATCCTGGACCTTAAGTCTAGGAGAAGAAGGCTTTGGCCTCACCAATGTCCTAATCTATGGCGCCAGACTGACGCTAGTCAGTGCCGGCCTTACTCCCACCACAGCGGTCTTAAGCGAGACCAAGGCAAGTATCCAAGGCCTAGGCCGGGGTGAGTCCTGGCAAATGGACGGTGCTCGGGCATTAGAAGCTGCTCAAGGTTCTCTTCATTGGGAATATTTTGGAACCACTGGCCTTTTGGTAGGCATCTTTGACTTGACCCATCTTACCTTAAGGGGCCTGGTCCAGGCCGGTGCGTGGAGTTTAGCAAGGGGTCGGGATTATTTTAAAGCCAATCCCCCTAATGGCGAAGCCCTCTCCATGCCCATGATGGCTGGCTGGTGGTTTATGGGTAGATGGATTCCCAAAACTAAACCCGAATCCCATGAAACAGAATCCGAACCCATTAGCCGACCGATTGAAGAGCGAATTTCCCCAGAAGTTAAACAAAGAGACGCCCGACGAGATCCAACGCGACCACAACCCGCTGCCGAGACTACTGATATTCCCCCTAGCCCACCCCATCCCGTTTTAGAAGGCCTCACTCCCCCCGAGGCCTCCAGTCCTAGGTCCCCTCACCCAAATGAAATCACCGATGGAAACCTACAAGCCTTCCATCGCTCTCTAAGCACCTCAGAAGATTTACCTGCTGTGGGTAATCGGCGAGATGGCTCTACAGAAAGAGAAAGGCCTGCTGCAGAAAGATCCCCCGCTTCTCCAACAAGAGAAGGCACAACCCAAGAAGACTTAGTTCCTCCTAGAGGAGGACCGCAAGATCCAGCTAGAGAGATGTATCAAGCCAGCCGTGACTTAGAAGCCGAAGCCGAAGTTTTAGCCAGGGCTCAAAACCCTAGAAACATCCCCTTCAGGGAAATCCCCCGAGAAATCCTCCGTCAAGCCTTGGCCAGTGTAAGACTCTTAAGGGGAATTCACCTCACTCGCTTAAGGGCCAGACAAACCAGGACAGAAGCATTAAGAGATCGTCTGGAATTTTTAAATGACTTTCTACCCAGACTACAAAGCTATCACAAAGCTCGCTCCCAAGGAAAATTAAGCCCTAAAGAAACCATTAAGCCTAAAGAGTGGGAACAATTGGGAGAGATATGCAAGCAATTAGGCATCTCAGAACAAACACTCAGAGCAAACTTAGCTAAAGGACAAGAGGCCGGACTAGAGTCCCTGGTAGAGTCTTTACAAGGCACTTTAAGAACACGGCTTAGGGTAGAGGTAGCGCCCTCTCGTGCTATTTTAAGTCTCTTAGGACGCTTAGACAAGGCAGAGTCTGATTTAAGTAAGGAAGAAATCAGCTATCAAGAAGCCGAACGTCTCTTAGGCGAACTGGATTTTCTCTATCGACAAACCCCCCAAAAAATTCCTGACAAGAGCGATGCTCTAGTCCACCTACAACAAGCCCAAAGGCTTTTGGCCCGTTGGTAAATGAAACCACTTAAAGCGAAGCCCAATCTTGTATAGCTAAGAGCAAGGCCTGATTAGCGTGATAAATCTCTCGATTAAGATTAAAAAGACTAATCATGTACTTGGCCGGCACTTGAGAGGCTTGGATGGCTTGATTAATTTTAGACTCAAACTGAACTTCTTCTTTTTCTACTTCTAACAAATAAGTAGTTAAATCTTCTCTCATTAACTTAGGCTCTTTGATCTCCAAAAGTTCTTTTAGCTCTTGATAAAAACGACTTAAAAAAACCAAAGTTGATTGATAAAATTCGTAGACCGAGTCCTGACTAGTATTTTTAAACTCCTCTAGATTGTGATGAATATCCTTAATATCCTTAACAGCACGAATGGTATGATGAATACTAGAGAGGATTTTTTCTAAATGCTTAGCCTCCTCTTCGGAAAAAGGCTCTGCCTGCAATTGAATCAGTTTTTGCAACAAAAGCCCCTCTCCTTGTTTAAAGTGGCGGTATTTCTCCAAATAATCCATAGTACTCAAGGAGTGATTTTCTAAACCCAAGGCCAAGGCATTAAGCGCTAAACTTTTTTTAATAAAATCCTTAGCTGCCGTCTGAGAAGACAATAAAGCCGCCGTAGGTACCTTAGGGTCGATATTTTTAATTAAAGCAAAGCTGTCTTCCTCTTGATCTTTAAATAGTTTATTTAAAAGACGGGCAAAGGGTTTAAGAAAAGGGAAAAAAATCACAATCCCGATAAGATTAAAACTACTATGGAAGAAAACCAAACTATACAAAGGCCGGTCGGATCCAAAAAGCTGCCTAATCAAGTCCAAAAGCCAGGGTAGTGTCGCTAAAGCTACAATATCCGTAATCAGATTAAACAAAAAATGAGCAGCTGCCACCTGGCGCTTGGCGGCACTACCTCCCAAGGAACCCAAGATAACCGTTAAAGTAGTACCTAAATTGGCCCCTACA
>JAGRNM010000259.1 GCA_020440745.1 Deltaproteobacteria bacterium | reverse complement strand
ATTCTAAATTGTCTTTAAAAAAATGCTGTAAGCTAGCCTGAGCGTCGTAGCGATGCACATCATAATGATCATTCATCACTGGATTAAAGTGTGGATCACTTTCAAACAAAGCTTGGGTCAAACCTAAATAAGATTGGCTAGAACGTTGGTCGTGATAGGTATGCTTGGTCCATAATTTGGTTCGCTCACTAATTCTAAACTCCATCTTGCCACTAAAGTTACTCAACCTAAAATCTTCATCACGACGGGTAAATCCATCTCCTTGCTTGTGAGTCACGTTGAGGTCAAAACCAAAAGGCTTCCAGTTTTTTCCAAAGCGTCCATGAACTAAGGCATAGTTATGATGCCCGCCTTCAAAACGAAGAAAGCCTCTCTGTTTTTTAGGAATTTTAGGCGAAATAAAATTAAGCACTCCCCCAACCGTCTGAGGCCCCCAAAGAATTGATCCGGAGCCCTTTAAAAACTCCACACCATCCATACGCTCCATGGGAGGAATATAGTAAGAAGCATTTTCTGTATAGGGAGCCAAACCAGCTGGCATGCCGTCTTCTAAGATTAAAATTCTTTCCGAACGATCGGGATTAAGACCACGCAAACCAATATTAGGAATCAACCCCACATTATCCTCGTTTCTAACGTGGATACCAGGCTGATGCCTTAACGCATCCTGCAAACTAATAGGATTTTTATCTCTCAACTCTTCTTCTGAGATCAGATCCACACTACCCGGTACATGTTCTAAGTCGCCCTTTTTTCCCAAAATAGTTAACTCGGAGGCACGATAAGTTTCCTGAGCTTTTAAAACAAAAGAACAAAGTAAAATAAAAAGTAAGGGGAATATTTTTTTCATATTTTTTTCCTAAAAGAAAATTACTTTCATTTATAGATTAAAAAAAATTAAAATGCTTCTTTTTGAAAACCTCTCCAAGCTGTCAAAAGGAGTAATAAGAAAACCAGGAGGACATAGATTCCCCCTGAATAGGCCAAGAAGGCATAGCTTTCTTTAGCGGCCCCGGTCCCTATCCAAGGAGCCTTAAGACCCGACAAGAGCCAAAAAAAAGGATAAATCAAAGCACTCAAACTTAAACCATAGGCTAAAAAAAGCTTAATCCCCTTTCCTAAGGCCAAATGAACTATAAATAGTAATAGGCCCAAAGTAATCGCGGCAATACCCCCTCCATGAAAATGGGCCCTTTGAACATAGCGCCAACTCTTTTCTTTAAGCTTTTCTATTTCGATCTGTTTTTTAGGTTCTTCTAAAGCATTAATAGAAGTATTTTGACTAAGTCCTTTTGCAATATAGCCTTTAATACTTTCTTCTTGAATGCCAAAAAAAGCCCCCAAAGCAATGCCAAAAAGCACCGCTATTAAGGTGATGACTAAGGGTATTTTAAAATCTTTCATCTTTAATAAAAAAACAGTAAAAGAAAATGAAAATTATTTTCATTATTTGATCCTTTACTAATCTAGCTTAAATCACCTGTCAACGACTAAAAAAAAAGAGCCCGGCTCCATTAAAGGAACCAGGCCCAAAGCGGACCAAAATGCCCGAAGGCTTTTTCGTCACAAAGTTCTAAATAGCAAAGGCTTATTTATTAGGTTGGGGAGTCATTCTTAAATAAGGTTTAAGCTCTCGATGACCTTTGGGAAAATTCTTTTTAATCTCCTCAGGATCAGTCATCGAAGGTACAATCACACAATCTCCTCCCTCTTTCCAATCCACAGGAGTCGCGACCTTATAGCGATCCGTCAGCTGCAAGGAATCGATTACTCTGAGAATTTCATCAAAATTACGCCCAGTAGAAGGAGGATAAGTGATCATGGCTCTAATTTTTTTATTATTATCAATAATATAAACGCTTCTAACCGTCATCGCATCCAAGGCATTAGGATGAATCATATCATAGAGAGTGCTTACCTTACGATCTTGGTCGGCCAAGATAGGATAATTCACTTGGGTGCCTTGGGTTTCATTAATATCCTGCACCCACTTTTGATGGCTATCAACAGGATCCACGCTTAAGGCCAAAACCTTAACACCCCTTTTTTCAAACTCTTTTTTTAATTGAGCTACCCTTCCTAGCTCGGTGGTACAAACAGGGGTAAAATCAGCAGGATGGCTAAAAAGCACAGCCCATTGATCCCCCATCCATTCATGAAAATGAATGGGACCTTCTGTAGAATCTTGAGTAAAATCAGGGGCAGTATCTCCAAGACGTAAGCTCATTTTATCCTCCTTTTAAAAATATTCTTTATTTTTAAGCAACTTTTTGACAAAAAGAACGAAAAATAGGACATAAAGTCTAGATGCTTACCACTACATTAATCACGCTTAAATAGCATCTGACTTAGTACCATAGATAGGCTTTAAATAACTTAAAACATTAAAGATCAAGTAAAGAAAATGTCTAAGATCAATCCCAATCAAATCACTCCCCCGACGGTAGCCCTAAACAGCCCAGAAGCCATTCAGGTTTCTGTAGAATTGAGCGCTCCTCTTAGAGAAAAACTAGAAGGAAATGGGATAAACTTATCCATTCAAAGCCATAACCAGCTTTTACTTAAGGACGG
>JAGRNM010000258.1 GCA_020440745.1 Deltaproteobacteria bacterium | reverse complement strand
ATCCCAAGGTCTTGGAGTATAAAGAAAAGGTCTTGGAAGAAGCTAGAAAGTCTGGGGAAGTGCGTACCTTGATGGGGCGGAGGCGCTTTGTTAAAGATATTAATACCAAAAATTTTGCGATACGTGGCAATGCAGAACGTATGGCTTTTAATACGGTCATCCAAGGTACCGCAGCGGATATCATCAAAAAAGCTATGGTGGATTTGGCAGCCCAAATCGAGGCAAAAAAATTAAAAAGTCGTATGCTTTTGCAGGTGCATGATGAGTTGGTTTTTGAAGTAGAAAAATCCGAGAAGGAGTCTTTTGGCAAGCTTGTTAAACACACAATGGAGAAGGCGGTAGATTTTAGTGTTCCTCTAACTGTGGATTTGGGTTTTGGAGCAAGCTGGGGGGAAGCGCATTAATATTTAAAGTATAAAGCCTTTTAGGCTTTTTTTCTTGTCAATTGACTTCTTTTTACTAATAAGTATACTCATAGGTATGAGTACAAGAATGCAAATTATTATCGATGACTACGAGCTGGAGCAATTTAAGCGGGCAGCTTATCAATCCAAGCAAACTTTGTCCGAGTGGGTGAGGGGAGCCTTGCGCCGGTCTCTGAAAAAAAATAAGGGATCGCTCAAAAATAAAAAGAGTATTGCTGAGTCTTTTTACGAGCTTGAGTTAGAATCACCACCTATTGAGCAAATGCTTGAAGAAATTGAAATGGGGCGTTTGTGATTTTTGTGGACTCTAATATTCCTATGTATGCTGCTGGGAAGCCTTCGGAGTTTAAAGAAGCCTGTATTCAGTTTTTGCTTAAAATCGAGCAACTAAAAGTACAAGCGGCTTCTTCTGTAGAAGTTTTACAAGAAATTCTTCATCGCTTTTATGCCTTAAGGCGTCTCCAAGAGGGAGTGGAGGTTTATCAAAGATTTCGTGCTTTGCCGCTTCACTTTTTTGAGATTAAGGTAGAGGATTTGGATGAAGCCAAAGAGATTCTTATTAGTTCTCATCACTTGTCTTCTCGAGATGCTATTCATTTAGCCGTCATGAGGCGGAATAAAATTAATAAAATTGTCACTTATGATCGAGGTTTTTTAAACGTCAAGGCTTTGAAGGTATTGTTGCCTCATCAAGTTTGATTTTGTGCTATCTGCTAAGTTGATTAATAATTTTAAAATTTATGACACTTGTTTTGTAGTAAGGTATTAGCTTTTTTAAATTTTAAAAAAATTGATCCCTATTTTTATAAATCAAGGCAGCTTAAACCCACTAGTTTTTGGTCTTTATGGAAGCCAAGACCCTTGTCTTTCTTGCGAGACTTACGTGCGTAGCGATGGTTTTGTTTATGCCAGTCAGATGGTGGAGTGTCTTTACGGACTTTTTTTTGATTAATTTTCTTTGATTAAATGGATAGCAAATATGGATTAGAGATTTTATTTTTAGGAGGGTTGGAGTTTTGTCTTGTTTGATCAAGAAATTTTTATGGGCAGTCTTGAGAGGTCTTAGAATCTTTGCGGTATACTTTATCTTTTAACCAATAATCCTCTCCCACTAATTTTTTATCCTTCATTCTTAATTTAAAAAGGCTTTTATCTGGTTTAATGGTGATGAGGTCTTTTTCGATCCAAAAGGGGCGTTTGTTTTCTGTGAGGCTAGTGATGACGGTTACTTTTGAGCTGCCGTCAAAGATAAGTTTTTTGACTAGCCCGTCCTCTCCCTGCAAAAGATAGGTGCCGCATAGGGTATTGGGGCTTTGCTGTTGAGTTGAGGACTCTGCCTGGGCTGGGTGCTGATAGCTAAGTAAGCTTAAGCCCACGCCTAAACAGAAGCTAAGAAACTTTAACATGTAAACTCCTTATTGATTCTTTTGTAGAATAAAGTCTATCAGACTAAGGAGGGCAGGAAAGGTTAAGCCAGTTAGAGTAAATTAAACTGAAATTTAAAACTACCCATGCGGATTTCATCACCGTCTTGTAGAGTGACTTCTTCTACTTTCTTGTTGTTGACTAAAACGCCGTTGGAACTTTTGAGGTCCACAATCGTGTATTGACCATCCCGATAGGTAATGGTGGCGTGTTGGCGGCTGATTTTGGCTTCTTTTAGGACTAGGTCGTTGGAGGGAGAACGACCAATGCTGGTATTTTCTCCCAAAATATATTCGTGATCGTCTAGGTTGCCTTCTAAAAGTAAAAGGCTAGCCTCTGGCATTTCTTGGGGGCTGCTGGGAGGAGTGGTAGCTACTTTGGTTTCGGTTTCGGAAGGTTTAGGTCCTTGAGCTTGCTGGATTTGTAGTTCTTCTTCCTCATCCAGGGGGATGTCTCTTAAAATATTAGAAATAGAATTATCAGGTTGGCTACGACTAACTTCAGGAATATGGCTTAGGTCGGGAGTTTCTTTAATGAGGCTAGGGGCGCTGGGTTCGCTGACTTCAGGAATTTCTAATTCTTCCTCCTGATCGGCAAAGTAGTCTTCCTCATTTTCTAAGAGGGCGTCCAGCTCATCTTGGACTGAGTCTGGAGCGGTATTTTTGTTAGCTTTGGCTTCCATCTCTAGACCTGGGATCGAGATAGAAGAATTGGTAAATTCGCTGGCCGACTTTTGAGAGCTTAT
>JAGRNM010000257.1 GCA_020440745.1 Deltaproteobacteria bacterium | reverse complement strand
ACCACTTTAGGAGTACTCTTTTTTACTATCAGGTCCATGATCTTAGGACGAGATCAAGTAGAAGGCTTTGGAAGGTCCATCCCTTGGGATATAGTCCGAAAAAGCATCTCCATCACCTTTGTTTCCGGAGCCACAGCCATTATCGGGGGTATTATTCTGTCTTTGACCGAGACTTTAAGCCTAAAAGAAATCCTTTTTGAAACCACCAGTGCGGTGGGTACCGTAGGACTAAGTCTCAATGTCACCGATCATTTGACAGCCATAGGAAAATTCATCATAAGCGGATTAATGTACTTAGGCCGAATCGGACCTCTGACTGTTGCTTTTTTAATTGGAGTAGAAAAAACCCGTCGAGGCTTTGAAATGCCTATGGGAAAAATTGTGGTAGGATAAAGGCGTTGTTTTGAAAGCCTTGTTGGTTGTTGCCTAAAAAGCAAACAACGGACAAAGAACAATAAACAACGAAATTCAATTGAGTCAAATAGCCGTCATTGGATTAGGTAGCTTTGGCTACAAAATCGCCACCTCTTTAGCTAGTATGGGCGCCGAAGTCATCGCCATTGATATCAACCCTAGTTTAGTTGAAGATATTAAAGAAAGAGTACACCACGCTGTTGTCGCGGATAGCTCCGATGAAAAAACCTTACGTTCTATTGGTGTTTCTGAAGTAGACGCTGCCGTCAACGCCATCGGAGAAAACATCGAAATCAGTATTATGACCACAGTGGTTTTAAGACGTTTAGGCGTAGGCAAAATTGTCTCCAGGGCCATTAGCCCCACTCATGCAGAAGTTTTAAGAGAAATCGGCGCTTCTCAGGTAGTGCAAATCGAAGAACAAATGGGAGAACAAATTGCACGTAGTTTAGCTGCCGCCAATGTCAGCCAACATATTCATTTTCCTGCTGGATATACTTTGATAGAAATGGAAAGTCCTCGGTCTTTCTTTGGAAAAACCTTAAGAGACTTAGAATTAAGAGAAAAATACGGCGTCCTTTGTGTAGCGATTCAACGCAAAGTTCCCACCATTGATGACAAAGGGCACTCCTTTTTGAAAAGTCAAGTCCAGGCCACCCCCAATCCTAGTGAAAAAATTAACGAAAACGACGTCTTAGTCTTAGTGGGATCGGACTCAGGCATCGAAGAAGTTTTGGAGCTTAAATGAAGCAACGTTGGAGCATTGCTAATCGTATTCAAATCACCTTTTTAGCCGCTATTGGCATGTTAGTGGCCATTGGGTTTTTATCTTTCTACTACATGGGAAAACTCAATGAAGGTCTAGAAAAAATCGTTAAAGAAGACATCCGTCAAGCTAGACTTACTGAAGAAATTAAAAGCATCACCTTTGATATCTTCCGTAAAGAACGACAATATTTTGCCAGTCTAACAGACCTAAAATCAGCTGCAGAATTAGACGAGTTAATCGAAAGTTTTCTAATCAAAATTAAAGAAGCCCAAAAGTTTTCTAATAAATCAGAAAACATTGAACGTTACAGCAGCATGGTTAAAGGAGTACAAGTCTATCAAGAGGATTTAAATGAATTAAAAAATTATGAAAATCTGAGCGAAACCCAAATTAATAATTTAAAAAACAAACTTCGCAATCAGATCTTATTAGTCAATAGTATTAACCAAGCATTGTTACAAGACCGATATAAAGAACTAGACGCTCATCAAAAACAAGTATCCCAACTCATCAGCGAAGCCCAACGCAACATGATCCTAGTGGTTCTTTTTATGCTAGTAGGCGCCCTTGCCTTAGGCTTTGTGGCACCCAGTGTTGTGACCAGTCCTTTTAGAAAAATGGTCCAAGCCATTGGAGAAGTCCGCACAGGCAAGCTCAATATTTCTATCCCTGTCGAAGCTAATGATGAGATTGGAGAAATAGCTAAGTCTTTAAATAAAATGATCAGCGAGCTTAGAGAATTTGACGAAATGAAAATCAAGCGTATCGCCTTTGAAAAACGACGTTTTGAAATGTTAGCTAATATGGTGGATTATGGCGTCATGGTACTTAAAAAAGAAGGTGTTATTGAGTATATTAACTCTCAACTATTTTTATTATTAAGGCTTGAATCCACCGATATTGAAGGCCTACGAATCGAACACACCCCACTTCCTTCTGAGATCAAGTCTCTTTTAATCGAATGTCTAGAAACCAAACAAAAACTAGACAACCACGAAATTAAGGTAACCGTGATTGATGATGAAGGAAAAAAGATTTCTCTAGAATTATTGGTAGACACTTCTTTGGTACGTACCCACGATGGGACTGTAGTTAATTTTATTATTACCCTTGAAGAAAAATCAAGTCACCGAGACAAAGAATACTTAGTCCGTAACGTTGGTACCAAACTAGAAGAAGAGGCTAGTTAGACAAAAAAGCCCTCATCATTAATCAAATAAACTTTTTATTAATGTTAAAAGCAGTTTCTCACTCTCTTTAAGGCCATAGGTTAGACGCCAAAGAGCCCCAATAGTTCTTTTGGGTCTAGGCTGTTTAAAGGGAATAAAACGAAGCTGTTTAAAACTCCTTCCCTCGGTCGCCATCTTAGGCACCAAAGTTAATCCTTGACCTTGGGCACAAAGCTCTAAAACAG
>JAGRNM010000256.1 GCA_020440745.1 Deltaproteobacteria bacterium | reverse complement strand
AGTTTTGATTACTCTCTTGTGTTCTTTGGGGGGGATCTAGGATAAATAAGAACAGCAAAATAGAAAAACAGGTTAGAGATAATAAAAAAAGGATCGATAAAAGACGGCGTGGAATAAAAAAATGAGGCTCTTGCATGAAACTACCCTCCTTCTCGACTAGATGTTAATGGATGGACTTTCTTTTCCTTAGAGCCGGGTAGTTAATTGTAATAAAGAAAATTAAGGTCCTTTCTTATAATAGAGTCGTTTTTCTGTCAATAAATTTGACTTGATTTATTAAAGTAAGAGATAAAATAAATATCGTAACTATTTTATTTTATGGAAAAAATTAATACAAATCTTGGAAATAAATTTAAATTAAAAGCTGCTTTTGAAGGAAAGAAGTCTGTGTTGTCAGATCCGGAAGAGGCATGTCAGCTTAAGCAGATTCATTCTAACATAATTTATGAAATCCACAGTTCTCAAGATCTAGCCCAGGTGAGGGGAAAAGAAGGAGATGGGCTTTTGTCTTACTTACCCAATAGACCTCTTTTAATTAAAACGGCAGATTGTGTGCCTATTTTATTAGCCCATCCTCAAGGAATCATTGGTGCACTCCATGCGGGCTGGCGGGGCAGCTCTCAACAGATTTTATCCTTAGCTTTAAAGAAAATCGAGGCACTGTCCCTAGATTTAAAAGAAGTAAAACTTTGGATAGGTCCGGCCATTGCTTTTTCTTGTTATGAAGTAGGGGAGGAGGTGGCTAAGCATTTTCCAGAGGCTGTTTTTGGCCCTTGCCTTAGACCTGCTAAAAGTCCTGGTAAATATTATCTAGGCCTTCAAGAAGCCAATTATTATTTGGCATTAAAAGCCGGAGTGCCAAAGTCTAATTTATACTTAAGTCCTCATTGTACTTTTTGTGAGCCTCAGGATTATTATTCTTATCGTTGGGCCAAGCAAAATCATAAGGAAGAAACAGCTCGCAATCATTCCTGGATTGTTTTTAATTAGGTATTATTAAATATTCCCTTGCTTTTTTAATTAGCTTCAAGAAAAAGTTTTTGGCTTATGAATCCTATTCGTTTAGCTGTCATTGGAGGATCAGGCCTTTACCAGATGAAAGGCCTAGAAATTTTAGAGGAAAGAAAAATCTCCACTCCCTTTGGAGATCCTTCTGATGCCTTGATTTTGGGGCGTCTTCAGGGGATTCCCGTTGTGTTTTTGCCCCGTCATGGAAGAGGACATAGGATCTTGCCTAGCGAACTTAATTTTAGAGCCAATATTTGGGCCTTAAAAAGCCTTGGTGTGGAGTATATTCTTAGTTTTTCTGCGGTGGGTTCTCTTAGTGAAAAAGTCGAGCCTGGTCATTTAGTGATGGTAGATCAGTTTATTGATCGTACTCAAGGTAGGGCTTCTACTTTTTTTGGTGAAGGTATCGTTGCCCATGTGGCTTTTGGGGATCCTACTTGTTATCAGTTAAGGCATTTACTTCATGAAACAGCACTTAGTTTGGGTGCCACTAGCCACCTAAGTGGAACTTACCTATGTATGGAAGGCCCCATTTTTTCTACTAAAGCCGAATCCCATCTTTATCGCTCTTGGGGGGCGCACGTCATTGGCATGACCAATTTACAAGAGGCTAAATTAGCAAGAGAAGCAGGAATAAGTTATGCGACAGTAGCTTTGTCTACTGATTATGATTGTTGGCATCCTGAACACGATCAAGTCAGTGTAGAGATGATTTTAGCTACCTTAGAAAACAATGCACTTCTTGCTCAAAATTTAATTGCTCAAGCCTTGCCTAAAATGGCTGAGCTTGGTCCCAGTCCCTATCAGGATGTGCTTAAGCATGCTATTTTGACGAATCCTAAGATGGTTCCTGAAGTGGTTTTAAAAAACTTGGCTTTAATTTTACCAAAAAATTATTGTCCGTAGTTTTAAACGGTTAAACTAAGAAACTTTTCTATTTTTCTATGTCTTTAATAGTTCAGACAGAGGCCTTTTTGTTAAGAAGTGTCGATTATTCCGAATCCCATCGGATTTTAACTTTTTTATCACCTGAAGAAGGTCTTTTGTCCGTGATGGTTTTAGGTGCCAAAAAAAGCAAAGAACGGGGTTTGGGTTTATTAGATTATTTAAAATGTCTTCACTTAGAAATAGAGCATTCAAACAAATCCTCTTTACCTTTTTTAAAAAATCTAAAACTCTTAGAGCATTATCCTTGGATAGAAAAAGACTATGAAAAAACCCACCAGGCCTTACAATGGTGCGCTCTAATCCGTCAGGTCTTACAGCCGGGATTGGAGGTAAAAGAAATTTATTTTTTGTTAAGAGAAGCCTTAAAAGCTTTGCAATCTTTGCCTATAACCGGCGTTGACCTTGTTTTTTTAAAAAAATTAATGAGCCTTTTAGGCTATGACTTGGATCTTACTTCTTGTAAAGATTGTGATAAAAAAGGCGAGGGTACTTTTTTCTTTAATCCTTCTTGGGGAGCTTTGCTTTGTCAAGATTGTGCAAGCGTTGAGGGGGCATTAAGAATCAGCAAGAGTTTTTCTCAAGATTTTTGGTCCTTAGAAAACCTTCATTTAATAAGAGAAGAACAATTAAAAGAAGTAAAAGAACT
>JAGRNM010000255.1 GCA_020440745.1 Deltaproteobacteria bacterium | reverse complement strand
TGGCCGTAAAATTAGTGAAGAACAACAAGGGCCCAAATACCTCAATAGCCCAGAAGCCCCTTGGTTTCAAAAATCTCAACTATTCTACGGATTCAGCCAAGGAAAAAAAGCCATCCAAGAACAAGGAAAAGTCTTCTTAGTAGAAGGCTATATGGACGTCTTAAGACTAGCCAGTGTAGGTTTTACAGAAAGTTTAGCCCCCTTGGGCACCAGCCTAAGCCAAGCCCAAGCTAAAAAACTAAAATACCTCCACGCCGAGGTCATACTCTTTTTTGACGGAGACTCAGCAGGACAAGCTGCTCAAAAGAAAGCTTTGGCTACCCTATTGTCACAGGAAATCTTTCCCTCCTACCTAAAATTAAATGAGCAAGAAGACCCTGATAGCTTTCTTTTAGAAAAAGGACGACTAGCCCTAGAAGAGTCCCTTAAAAATCGCCGCAACCTACTCCAAGATCTTTTCGATAAAGCTAGCAAAAATTTAAGAGAAACTTACTTAAAACCAGAAGAAAAAGCCCAAGGTGCTCAGGAAATTTTAAAATTATTAAAAGAGATTCCCGACCCTTTAACTTTTAAGCTATACTGCCAGAAATTAAGTCAGATTCTTGAGGTGCCAGAATCTTATTTTCTAGGAACTTTAAAAGCACCCTCGACAAGATTTAAAGCTCCAAAAGAAAAAATACCTTCTCCCTCCTCCCGGGAAGATTGGCCAACGGAAGAAAGAGACCTGATTGAACTCTGGCTAGAGGACGTTAAAATCCGAAAAATTCTAAGAGAAGCATTGCAAATTGAAGATTTTTATTCCAAAAAGATTAGAAAGCTGCTTCAAAGCTTTTGGGGACTTTTTGACCAAGAACCCCAAGCAAGTACAGACCGTTATTTGGAGATTGTGGACTCAGAAGACCTTGGACAATTAAGCGGTCTTGCTCTAAAAGAAAAAACAGAAACAAGCTCTGTTTCTTTAGAGCAAAAAGCCCACTTAGCGTGTTTAAGGATCAAAGAAAGTCGTTTGAGAAGAGAACTAAAAAGTTTATACCTTGATACTAAAGAAAAGAATGCATTAAACCAAAGGCTCCCGGAAAAAATCGCCGAGCTTTCCCAATTGCTTGAGCAAAGAGAGAAGATTCATGCCCAAAGTTAAAACTGACACACCTAAGATTAACCTACCCGCTATCAAAAAGCTGGTAAGTAAAGCCGAAAAACAAGGCTTCTTAACTTATGGAGAACTCAACGAAGCTCTACCCGAAGATGTGGTGCTTCCTGAACAGATTGACCAAGTCCTAGGCGTCTTTGAAGAACTAGAGATTCCTATTGTCGAAAAAGCTACCGACGCCAAAAAAATCTTAAAAAAGAAAAAAGAAGAAGAAAAAGAAAGAGAGAAAGAAGAAGAAGAGGAAGAAGACATTGATTCCGAATCCAGCGATAAATACGGTCGTTCCAACGATCCCGTACGCATGTACCTGCGCAAAATGGGAGCCGTGGCTCTCTTAAGTCGTGAAGGCGAAGTAGAAATTGCCAAAAAGATCGAACAACACGAAGACGAAGTACTCACTACTTTGATCACTAGCCCCTTTGGACTTAATGAAATCTTAAACCTAAGCGAACAAGTCAAAAAAGCTAAAATCAAACTTAGTGAAGTCTTTAAAGATTTTGAAGAAGCCAGCCAAGACGAAAACTTTGACGAAGAGAACTATCGTGAAGATATCATGGATCTTTTCAAAAAGTTTAAAGCAGCTAGCCGAGACTTTCAGCGACATGAAGAAAAATTAAAAGACAAAAAACTTAAAGACAAAGCTAAAGCAGAAAAAAATCTAGAAGAAGCCAAACAAAAGCTCCTAAGCAGTGTCAAAAATCTACGCTTTAACCGTAAATACACCACCAAGGTCATCGAAAAAATGCAAGACATGGTGGAAGAGCTTAATAACCAAGAACAAATCATCAAACGTAGCACCAGAAGAATCGAACCCAACTCAGAAAAGGCTCTAGAAAAACTCAAAAAAAGCAAAGCCAGCCCTTATGCTCAACGTAAACTCAGCAAAGAGACAGGTCTTAGCAAAGAAGAATTACTCAATATTGACAAAAGCATTCAGGCCTCGCAAAAAGAGATTAAAAAACTAGAAGAAGCCTACGGCTACAGCGCCGATGCCTTACAAAAGCTTTGCCAAGCTATACGCGACAATGAAGTCCGTGCAGAAGCTGCCAAAAGCGAACTTATCCAAGCCAATCTACGCCTAGTCGTTAGTATTGCCAAAAAGTACACCAACCGTGGCCTACAATTTTTGGATCTAATCCAAGAAGGCAACATCGGCCTCATGAAAGCCGTCGATAAATTTGAGTATCGACGGGGCTACAAATTTTCTACCTACGCCACTTGGTGGATTCGTCAGGCAATTACCCGCGCCATTGCCGACCAAGCACGCACGATTCGTATCCCTGTGCACATGATTGAGACTATTAATAAGCTAGTACGTACTAGTCGCTACTTAGTTCAAGAATTAGGCCGAGAACCCAAACCTGAAGAAATCGCCGAAAAAATGGAACTTCCCGTAGAAAAAGTACGCAAAGTTCTTAAAATTGCTAAGGAGCCTATCAGTTTAGAAACTCCAATCGGAGAAGAAGAAGACTCTCATTTAGGTGACTTTATTGAAG
>JAGRNM010000254.1 GCA_020440745.1 Deltaproteobacteria bacterium | reverse complement strand
ATCCCATGAGCTTTAAGACAATTTTTTTGTCTCTGTCTAGTGGAGTCGATTCTTGCCTTGATCTTTAGAATCCCTTTCGTTTACCTAAAAAGTCCATGGAGCCACTCTATATTATTGTCCTAGCAGCAGGTAACTCAACACGACTTAAGTCTGAGACTACCAAAGTTTTACATCCTATTTTAGGCCGCCCTATGATCGGACTTTTATTAGAGACTTTAAGGACCTTAAAGCCTAAAAAAATAGCCTTGGTCTTGGGTCATCAAAAAGAGGCTGTCCAAGCTTACTTAGGGATGACGCCTGACTTAGTCTTTGCCCACCAAAGTCAGCGTTTTGGCACAGGGCATGCGGCTTTAGTGGGGCTTAAGGCACTCAAGCATCAAGCTAAGGTTAAGAGAGGCAAGGTATTAATTGTTAATGGAGATGGACCTCTATTGACAAAAAAAACCTTAACTAGACTGCTTAAAAGTCGAGCTCCTTTGAGTTTGCTTTCTACAAAATTAAAAGATCCTTTTGGTTATGGGCGTCTGTTAAGAGGAACAAAAAAAGAAGTTTTTGGCATTGTTGAAGAAAAAAATGCCACTTTAGAGCAAAAGAAAATTAAAGAAATTAATGGCGGTGTTTATGGAGTAGACTGGAATTTTTTAGAGGTGGCTTTAAAAAAGATTCCTAAAAACCCTCTTAAGGGGGAGTACTACTTGACTGACTTAGTCCATTTAGCTGTCAAGGCTAAGCTCTTGGTAGAGGCTTTTTGTTTAGAAAATTCTGAAGAACTTTTAGGGGCTAATACTCGTGAAGATTTAGCTCTTTTACAAAAAGTTTTTTTAAAGCGTTTAATCAAAGAGCATTTAGCTAAGGGTGTGGGGATGGAAGACCCAGAGCAAGTCTATCTTGAACCTGGGGTCAAAGTTGGTCCTGATACTTATTTAGAAAGCGGTGTGCGTTTAAGTGGTCAGACTCAAATAGGGGCCCATTGTTATTTAGAGGCGGGTTCGGTGATTCAAGATTGTCGTTTGTCCGACGGAGTTAGGATTAAAGCTTATAGTTATTTAGAGGCTTCCAAGGTCGACTCGGGGTCGGTGATTGGTCCTTTTGCTCACTTAAGACCGGACAATGTTGTGGGTAAGCATTGTAAGGTGGGTAATTTTGTGGAGCTTAAAAAAACTAAACTCTCAGACGGAGTCAAAGCAGGCCACTTAACTTATTTAGGGGATAGCGAAGTGGGTAAAGAGGTTAATATCGGTGCAGGCACGATTACTTGTAATTATGACGGTAAAAGAAAACACAAGACGGTAATTGGGGAAGGTGTCTTTATTGGTAGTGACACTCAATTAGTGGCCCCAGTTAAGGTGGGGGCTAGGGCTTATGTTGGGGCAGGAACCACTGTAACTGAAGACGTGCCAGCGGGAGCTTTAGCTATTTCTAGGGTCGTGCAAAAAAATCTTATGAAAGCTCCTCAAAATAAAGATACTATCAAAAAGTCTCAAGACAATAAGTCTCAAGGAGAACTCTTTTAAGGATTAAAAATTATGTGTGGTATTGTTGGATATTTGGGAAAAACAGGCGCAACCGAGATTCTTTTAGATGGGCTCAGTCGTCTAGAATATCGTGGTTATGATTCGGCAGGGATTAGTATTTTAGCCGAAGATGGTTCTTTTCATCGTCGGAGGGTCAGGGGAAAACTAAGAGGATTAAAGGAGCTTTTAAAAAAAGAACCTTTGCCACCTTCTTCTTTAGGGATTGCCCATACCCGTTGGGCCACCCATGGGGGACCTAGTGAAAGCAATGCCCATCCCCATCAATATCAAGGGATCAGTATTGTCCATAATGGAATTTTAGAAAATCACGCGGAGCTAAAAGCTAAGCTTGAAAAACTAGGCCATGTTTTTAGTTCGGAGACCGACAGTGAAGTCTTTGCTCATTTGTTTTTTGAGTCTCTTCAAAAAGAAAAGGATTCTCTTAGAGCCTTACAAAAAAGTTTAGAGCAGGTACGAGGTTCTTATGCTGTGGTTTTAATTAATCAGCAAGAAGACAATTCCCTTTATGCAGCTCGTAAGGGCTCTCCTTTAGTCTTAGGTCATGGGGAAGGGGAGTTTTGGTTGGCTAGCGATGTACCAGCTCTATTGCCTTATACAAGAGAGGTTAGTTTTTTAGAAGAAGGAACCCTTTTAAAAATCACTCGCCAAGGATTTGAAGCCTTTGATCTGGAGCTTAAGCCGCTTAAGTTAAAAAATAAGACCATTACCTGGTCCTTAGCTATGGCGGAAAAGGGCGGCTATAAGCACTTTATGCTTAAGGAGATCTTTGAACAACCTAGAGCCCTTAGTGATACCTTAAGCGGACGTCTTTTGGGCAATCCTCTACGCCTGACTTGTCCTGAGTTAGAAGAAATTTCTGATTTGGACTTTATAGAAAAGGTGCATTTAATTGCCTGTGGCACTAGTTACCATGCAGCTTTGACGGGGCGGTATTTTTTGGAAGCTTGGACAGGCTTATTTACTCAGGTAGAAAATGCCAGCGAATTTAGATACCGAGAGGTAGCCCTAGATGACAAAACTTTAGTCATTACTTTATCCCAGTCAGGGGAGACAGCTGATACTTTAGAGGCTTTGCGCCTAGCTCGGTCTAAGGGGGCCAAAACCCTAGCCATCACCAAT
>JAGRNM010000253.1 GCA_020440745.1 Deltaproteobacteria bacterium | reverse complement strand
ATTAAAGTCAGGAGTGGATCATGAAGACTTACGATGTTGCAATTATTGGAGCTGGCAGCGCCGGACTGACAGCCCAAAGAGAAGTAGCTAAAGCCACCGACCGCTATGTAGTACTAGACCCGGGGCCTCTTGGGACCACCTGCGCTCGGGTAGGCTGCATGCCTTCTAAGGTTTTAATCCAAGTAGCTAAGGATTTTCACCGTCGCCATCAGTTTAAGAAAATGGGCATTTTAGGAAGCCAGTCCCTTTCCCTAGATAGTAAAGAAACTTTAAACTATTTGAGAAAATTAAGAGACCGCTTTGTCCAAGGAACACTTAAGGGGATGGAAGACTGGACTCCCCAACACTTGATCACTAAAAAAGCCAGGTTTCTTGATCTCAACACTCTTGATGCCGAGGGCGAAATCATTAAAGCCCAAAAAATCATTATTGCTACCGGATCCAGTCCTGTCTTGCCCAAGGCTTGGCAAGACTACCAAGAACATTTTCTGACTACAGACGATTTATTTGAACTCAAAGAACTCCCCCAAGAACTAGCCATTATTGGCTTAGGAGCGATTGGTCTAGAAATGGGACAGGCCTTAAGTCGTTTAGGAGTTAAAGTTGTTGGCATAGACCGCAAAAGAGAATTAGACGGCATTAGTTCTCCTCCTATTCTAGAAGCAGCTATCCAACATTTTTCTCAAGAGTTTTCCCTTTATTTTGAAGGGGTAGAAATATTGGAAAAAACTAAACATGGCTTAAGAATTAAATCAGGCAAAGAACAATGGGAGTTTGAAAAAATACTGCTTACCATGGGACGCAAACCTAATTTGGATTCTTTAGACTTAGCAAAACTAGGGATCCCTTTGGATGAAAGAGGTATGCCCCATTTAGAAGAAGATACTTTAAGAATTAAAAATACACCTATTTATCTGGTTGGGGATGCCAACGGAAGACGGGCCCTTTTGCACGAAGCCGCTGATGAAGGCAGCATTGCTGGTTATCACAGTACCAGAGGACAAGAAGAATGCTTTGCTAGACGTATTCCTTTAAGTATTATTTTTACCGATCCTAATATTGCTTTAATAGGAAAGTCTTACCAAAAGCTAATAGAAGAAAAAAGAGACTTTGCTCTTGGAGAGGTAAACTTTGCCAAACAAGGAAGAGCCATAATCAAAGGTGAAAATAATGGCCTAGCCCAACTCTATGCTGATAAAAAAGACGGACAATTTTTAGGAGCCGAAATTTTTGCACCTGACGGAGAACATCTAGCCCACTTATTGGCTTGGGCTTTAAGTTCAAAACTAAAAGTCTTTGACATGCTAAGCATGCCTTTTTATCACCCTGTCTTGGAAGAGGCTCTAAGAAGTGCCTTAAGAAAATTAGCCTATCAAATTGAAATCAAAGCACCGGAGTTAGACTTAGCTCGATGCCAAGAAGCACCGGCCGGTAGTTTTTTAAAATAATTAATTAGGTCTTCTTTTTAGAGAACAAGAAGCACTAACCTCTTCTGCTTGGAGACTACCAATCCTAAGGCTTTGATGATAGGTAGTAGGACTTTCTACCTCATTACAAGTAAGGCTAAGAGATAAGTCAGCTTGAGTCGTCCCTAGGATGGTCAAGCTAGTGGAACAAATACTGTCATCGCTAAATTCCCCAAAACTAGCCGGGTTAATCGACCAAGTACAAAGACAACTTTCATCGGCTAAACTTACTTGAAAAGGAAGCCCGCTACTAGCGCTAGGATTGGGGGCAGAAAGACTAAGAACTTCTCCCGTTGTCAAGGTGCTAAAATTAATTCCGCTATTAAATAAAGCAAGCTCAGTATAGCTTTCAAAAGCACAGCTTACATCACAACCATCCAAGCTATCTAAATTAGCATCGTCACAAGCCTCCGAATCGTCTAAATTACCGTTACCACAGGCCTGACAAGCGCTAGAGCCTTCCGCTGCCACTAAGTTTTCTGGACAAGCAGTGCAAGAGCTAGAGCCGGATTCACTTGTGAAAGTATCAGCCGGACAAGAAGTACAAGTCAGACTGCCCTCATCCGAGGCAAAAGTACCGGGCTCACAATAAAGACAAGCAGATTGTCCAGTTAGATCAGTATAAGATCCGGCCGGACAGGCATCACAAAAAGCCTCTCCTGTCTCAGCATTAAACTTTCCTGCCGCACAAGGTAAACACTCATCCTGTCCTAACTGATCTTGATAAAAGCCTACCTGACAAGGCACACAAGAGGATTGTCCGCTTTGGTCTTGAGAACTACCATAGTTACAATCAATACACTCTGTTTGACCAATATCGGTCTGATAAGTACCCGGCAAACAAAGAGGACAATCCGTAGCACCATAGTTGCCTTGAAAAGATCCCTCATCACAAGCCACACAATAATGCTGTCCAAAGTCACTTTGATAAAAACCCGGCGGACAATCATTACAAGAAGTCTGGCCAGTTAAGTCCTGAAAAGTACCAGGACTACAATCGGTACAATTGGCCGGATTTCCTCCATCGTCTCCTGTTTCGCTAAAAGTACCCAAGGGACAAGAAGCCGCCTGAAGCCTAGTTAAATCAAAGAAAAGAAAACTAATAAATAGACTGGTCAAAAAAACCAGAAGAGCCCCATGTTTCCTCATATTGTTTATTATAAACTTTTATTTTAAAAAGAGTCATCACAAT
>JAGRNM010000252.1 GCA_020440745.1 Deltaproteobacteria bacterium | reverse complement strand
TGGGGTAGATTTTGCGAATCCAAATAACGGGCCACATTAAGAAAGGGGAGTTCTTTAATCTCTAGGCCTTCGTTGGTGACTTCTTCACTGGGGCTTTCTAGGCCGCCGGGGAGTTTCATCACAATATAAGTTTGGCCGTTTTCTAAAGTCAGTCGGTAGTATTCTCGGTAAGAGGCTTGGCCAAAGAGTTTTTGGTATTTTTTTAGTTTTAAAGGTGTCTTTAGCTTGTTTTGTAGAAGCTGTTTAAATAAGGATTCCATAATTATACTCGTTTAACTTTTCTTATCTGTCTATAAGGAAAAGATTTTTTTGGGTCATTAGATTTTTTGTGATAGAGCGCAGTGATCAAAAGTTTGTAGTATTTATAGATATATTTATATATATTGACCAGTTGAGAAGGAAAGATTAGGATGTATGGTTTAAGTTTTTCTAAAGTTGTTAAGAAACAACAAAAAAAGATACCTAAAGCAGACTTGGAAAAAATTAAAAAACTTTTGCTAAGTTTGCAAAAGGACCCTGGGCCTATGAAGTGTAAGAAGCTTAGGGGTGGTCTGCAGGATTATCGTATTCGTTATGGAGATTGGAGAATCCTTTATTCAGTAGAGGATAAGAAAAAACAGGTGCTTGTTTATGGGATTCTCAATCGTAAGGAGGCTTATCGATGAGAACTTTATCAGTTAAATTAGATGATTATGTAGTGGATTTATTAAATAAGGAAGCTAAGTTAAGAAAATCGACCAGGATGGAATTAATTCGTGCTTCTATTTTAGATTTTTTAATTAATAAAGATGATGCTGCTGATTTGGCTTATATTGAAAAACATCGTGAGGATGAATTATTAAGTTTTGAGGAAGTTTTTGAAGATTAATTGTTCGACAAACGGCTTATATGCCTTGTCTAGTTTATTTTATGGCTAATTCAAAGGCCTCTTCCATTCGGTCATGGCCCCAAAATAATTCTTGATCCACTATAAAACTAGGGGCCCCAAAGATACCAAGCTCTTTGGCTTCTGCCGTTCTTTTTTGTAAGCTTTCTTTATTTTTTGGATTGTAAGCTTTTTCTAAAATAGTTTTTGGATCTTGTCCTAAAGATTTTAATATTTGGCTTAATAATTGGGGATCAGCGATGTTTTGGTCTTGAGCAAAGTTGGCTTGGAAAACTAGTTTTACAAAGTCTGGATTCCAAGTTTGGTTTTCACTCCAATGGGCGATTCTAGCGGCTAATAAACCATTGCGGGGAAAGGTTTTGGGTTTTTTAAAAGCTAAATCATACTTTTGGCAAAGCCTCTCCATATCTCGCCACATGTATTTGCCTTTGGCAGGATAAAGATTAAAAGGAGAGTCTTGCCAACCTTGGTCTTTAAATAGAGGGCCCAGCAGAAAAGGCTTCCAAAGCACAGAGATATTTTTGGTTTTTGCTAAAGCTTGAATGCGCATCACCGCTAGGTAAGAATAGCTGCTGGCAAATTCAAAGTAGAAATGAATGCTTCCTTTGTTCATGTAGTTTAAGCTTTCATTTTTTTAGATAGTAAAAACAATTTGGACTACTTAGGGTCTTTAAAGTATTCGGTCCACATTTGATTGGCTGGTGGCGAAATATCTTTAGGTCCGATCAGGGTTAGTTGATTGTCTTTCCAAAGGAAATAAAAAGAACGCAAGTTATAAGCCTCTTGTTGACCCATGGGAAGACAACTGGTGATTGTTTTCAGAAAAGACTTTGGATTCATAACAATTAGATGACTGTCTTTTCTAAAATCTAAAGAGACGGCATAATAAGGAAACAAGTACACTTGGCCATTTTTTCCATCAATAATAAAATGGCTCTTTCCCCAGCCTGTCATGGCTAGCTCCACTAGAGAATACCTGCCGGCAAAGTTAATGCCTTTTTCTTTTACCTCTTGGTGGAGGATGGTTCTGAACTCTTTAGCAAAGGGGTTACTCTTAACATTAATTTTTAATGGCGGAGTTTTGAGTATTTTTTGGACAGGGTATTTTTCAAAATTTTCACTTTTGGCTAATGAGTCCTTCTTAATGGATTTTTGCTGAGCTTTGAGTTCTTTAAAACAAGGCAGTTCTTTAATGGAGGCTTTGCTATCTTTAGAGGTTTCTTTGGCTAGGGCAAGCTCAACTTGTAAGGAGCTAATTAGTAAAATACCTATAAGGAGTAGAGGCTTAGAAAGTATAACAACCTTACTTTTAATTGTTTTCATAGAGCTTTTCTTAGCATGGCTAAGCTTTGGCAATCTACCACAAATAACCTAAATAGAATCGGGGTGATTGGATTCGAACCAACGGCCTTTCGCACCCGAAACGAACGCTCTACCAGGCTGAGCTACACCCCGAGGCTTGACTTTTCTTACTGCTTTGTAAGGATAGTGAAAAGTTTATTTTTCTTTTTGCACTTGTTGTAGTTTTTTTTGAATATAGGCTTCGTCTAATTTTCTGGAAAAAAGTTCTCTTAGCTCTTCGATATCTCGACGGTCAATGGAACGGTTGGCTAAGGTTTTTAAAATGATTAAATCCTCTGGTGTAGCTACCCTAACCCAGTGTTTGGCCAGTGGTTTGGCTACGGCTCTTAGGACAACTTCTTGGCCCACATAAGGGTCCGCCCAGAGGATGTCGATGGGTACTTGGTCCACTTGGGTCTTTAATTGAAAGTCTCTTTG
>JAGRNM010000251.1 GCA_020440745.1 Deltaproteobacteria bacterium | reverse complement strand
AAGAAAAAACCGCTCTTCCTATTTGGATTGGTTTAGTAGAGGCCTCGGCTATTGCCACTGAGTTGGAAAAAATCTCTTTAAGTCGTCCGATGACTCATGATTTGATGATGGAGGCTTTTCGGGTTTTGGGAGCTAAGGTAGAAAAAGTCACGGTGAGTGATCTTTGTGATAATACTTTTTATGCTCAGGTCCACTTAAGTCGTGGAAAAGAAACTTGGGTTTTAGACAGTCGTCCCAGCGATGCCTTGGCTTTGGCCCTAAGGTCGGGAGCTCCCATTTTGGTCTCCGATAAAGTAGTGGAAAAATCCAGGAGGATTGACCTAAGCCAGGCTGAGGATGGGAAGAGTCAGGAACAGCGTTGGACAGAAATTTTAGAAAACCTCTCTCCAGAGGATTTTGGTAAGTATAAAATGTAAGTTTAAGTTTGATGCTTTGTTCTTGATAGGGCTTAGCTAATTAATGTTTTATTAAAGGATACAAGTGGCACAATCTTCAAATTCTCAAAACTCTAGGCCTTTTTTTTATCATTGGGGCTTAGTGATTATTTATGCACTTTTGATTTTTATTTTGTCTGCCATGCCGCTAAGCGCTCCACAAGGGACTGATTGGTTTTTTCATACTTGTGAGTATTTTGTCTGGGGACTTCTTTTAATGAGGGGTGCTGGATTGACTTATCCTTGGAAAAAACTCCATGCTTATTTTTTGGCGTTTTCTTTATTAATTATTTTATCTTTTTTGGATGAAACCTTTCAGGGATTTTTGCCTTATCGACAAAAAGAGTTAAAGGACTTTTTGTTTGATCTTTTAGGTGGTGGCCTTGGGATATTTGCTTATCAATTATTAAGGTATTTTTTAAATAAACATAAAAAACTTTATCCTAATTCTCAGGAAGTTTGTGATGTCTGTCCTTTCTTACCAAAATCATCTTCCTAAAATAGCTAAAGAAGTCTTCTTGGCCGAAGGCTCTCAAGTGATTGGTCAGGTAGAAATAGGCTTTGGAGCTAGTGTCTGGTTTAATACGGTCATTAGGGGAGACGTTCATTTTATCAAGATTGGGGATAAGACCAATGTACAGGACAATTCGGTGATTCATGTGACGGGCGGGATGCATCCTACGGTCATTGGTCAAGAGGTAACTATTGGTCACCGAGCTATTGTCCATGGCTGTACTCTCAAAGACCGATGTCTTATTGGAATGGGTTCTATTATTTTGGATACAGCAGAAGTGGGAGAGGAAAGCATGATTGCTGCGGGTTCGGTAGTGACTCCGGGCACGGTGATTCCTCCAAGGGTTTTGGCCATGGGCTCACCTTGTAAGGTTAAACGGGATTTAACAGAACAAGAGATTCAATTCTTGAAGGCTTCTGCCGAGCATTATTATCAGTTGGCGGGGGAGTATTTGGCCTAGTTTTATGGAGAGAGCAGTTTTCTTAAGCTTCTATTACTTGAGCTTCCTTTAAGGTTTTAACGATAGCTAAATGATTTTAGACAGACGACTAATAAGAGGATGAAAAAGCTTCTTGGCAGTTTGGGATTTCTTCAATTTCCCACTTTTCCTTACCCGCTTTTACTTTTAGACAAGGGTTTGCATCGGCCTTATCAAATCTTTCTTGTTCTTCTGCACTCATATAGGTGGCTTGGTTGGCCAGTTGGACGTCTTGGGCAATGACTTCGGTTCTTTTTTCTTCCTCTTGCCCTTGACTATATTTGAGGCTTAAAAAAACTCCTAGGGTAAAGCCTGCTAAGCATAGCCCTGTCAGTATCCCTACTGAAAGACCTTTCTGACTTAGGCCAACAAAAGTAAGTAAAGAACCCGAAAGCCCCACGCCTCCTGAAAAGAAGGTAGTTAGGCCTTCCTTAATAGTTGGCTTATAGTCAATATAGTCACTAAAGGTTACTTCTGTAAAACAGACCAAACGGGCGTAATTTTCTAGGGTATAGCCTTTTTGAGATAAGCGATGGATTAAGCTGGGTTTTCCTCCGAGCATAGGGGAGACTTGTTCGGCAAAGTTTGGCCATTGTTCATGTAAGTTACTTAGCCCAAGTTCTCGAAATTTTATTAATTCCTCCATATTGATGAGGACACCCGTTGACTGAAGGTCAGAAGGAAGAATGCTGGGGGGAATGGGTACTAAACTAGCGCCGGGAATTTTTTCGAGCACCTGTTCGATAGACTTGGTTTTAAATAAAAACTTAAGGTTGTCGTCACTAGGGCATCGATTGGGATCTATAGTGTAACTCATTGAAATATCTAATAAATTATCTTTTAATTATCTTTTTATTTATTTTGAGTAGGGAGATCAATGGATGGGGCCGGACAACTGTCTTTAATTTATCGTTTCTAAATAGGGGAAGTTGCTAAAAATAAATGGGGTTTTAGTTTTGGTAATATTGGAGGCTAAAGTAGCTTTTTTCATCCGTCCAAAGTTTTTTAAAATTCCAGCCAGCTTTTTGGGCTAGGGATTTAAAGTCTTCTACGCTGTACTTGTATGAGTTTTCCGTATGAATGGTTTCATTTTTTTGAAAGCTGATTTCTTTTTCTCCAACTAATACTTCTTGGGGTTCTAGGCTTTTTAGATGCATCTCCATTCGCCCTTTTTCTTTATTATAAAAGGCTAAGTGTTCAAACTTGTCCAAATCAAAGTTGCTCTGGCACTCTCGGTTAAGTCGTTTGAGTAAGTTAAGGTTAAAT
>JAGRNM010000250.1 GCA_020440745.1 Deltaproteobacteria bacterium | reverse complement strand
AGTCACGGTGATCTTCGCGGTAATCGATAGAACCATTAGGGGCAAAAAGTTCGTAGGGGTTCATGCAAGCGTCTCCTACAATAATTAGATAAAAGCTTTTGCGAAATTTTCTAAAAACTTCTTCTAAACTAACCCACTGGCGTTGGTACATGTCGGTGTAGAGTTTGTTGTAAATACAGTTGTGAAAATAAAAGTGATGGAAGGCCTTAAAGTGAGAGCTGGCATGGGCAGCACTAAAAAGTTGGTCCATGAGCCTGGTATAAGGATCCATGGATCCACCGGTGTCCATTACTAATAAGAGCTCGGCCTGGTTTTTTTTAGGCGCTTCAAAGACCAGCTCGATATCACCGGCGTTTTTGCAGGTAGCATCGATGGACTTGTTTAAGTTAAGTTCTTCTTGTTGTCCGGTGCGGTCAAGGCGCCTTAGGCGCTTTAAAGCTACTTTAAATTGGCGGGTGTCTAAAATACGGTCTTGGCGGTATCCTTTAAAACGCCTTTCTTCTGCCACTTGTACTGCCATACGTCCACCACCAGGTCCTCCGATACGGATACCACTTGGATGGGAGCCGCTGTGTCCAAAGGCTGAGGTGCCGCCAGTGCCAATCCAGTGATTGCCTCCGTGGTGTGCTTCTGTTTGTTCTTGTAGGCGTTCTTTAAACTTTTTGATGAGTTCGTCTAAGCTAAGAGGGTCGATATCTGGGATAGGAGGGCGTTCCCCTTGAACGATTTTATTGAGCCATTCTGCTAGCTCGGATTTTAGATTAAAGTCTTCTTCTCTACCTTTAAAACAAGTCAAAAAGGCTTGATCAAAGGCATCAAATTGGGATTCGGATTTTATTAAGATGGAGCGAGATAAGTAATAAAACTGGTCTAAAGAAGAGTTTGCTAGATCTTGGGAAAGCGCTTCCATTAGATAAAGCCATTCTTGGGTTCCTACAGGAACTTTTAGGGCTTTTAGGCTATAGAGGAAGGCTAGTAGCATTTTTTATTAGTGTGTCTTTTAATTTTAAAAACTAAGTTTTTGTAGATCCTGTTCGTTTTTTAACAAACAACCAATCAGTTCGTGCTCTTTTTCTAAAGCTTTAGGATCGATTCCCATGGAAATCAGTGCGTGCAACCAATCAATGAGTTCGGAAGTAGAAGGAGGCTTTTTAAGCTCTGTTTTGCCACGGATCTGATAAAACTTGGTCAGTGCTTGTTGAAGCAGCTTTTTATCCAAATCAGGAAAATGCACTTTGACGATTTCTGTCATCCGAGCCGGATCAGGAAATTCAATAAAGTGAAAAACACAGCGGCGCAAAAAAGCGTCGGGTAGTTCTTTTTCGTTATTGGAAGTAATCACTACCATGGGACGGTGAAGAGCGCTGATTTCTTCATCGGTCTCTGAGATGGTAAATCTCATCTCGTCAATCTCGGCTAATAAGTCGTTGGGAAACTCCAGATCAGCCTTGTCGATTTCGTCAATGAGTAGGACAACAGGTTCTTGGGAAATAAAGGTATCGCCTAGTTTGCCTAGTTTAATGTAGCGTTTGATGTCACTAATATCGCCATCTCCAAAACGACTATCATTAAGACGTTGTACCGTATCATAAAAATACAAACCGTCGATAGCTTTGGTGGTGGATTTAATGTTCCAACGTAAAAGGGGTCGGTTTAAACTCTTGGCGATACTAGAAGCTAAAAGAGTCTTGCCTGTGCCTGGTTCTCCTTTTAATAATAAGGGGCGTCCAATAGCTAAACTGACATTGACGATTTGTTGTAGTTCGGGACTAGCGACATAATCGGCGGTCCCTTGGTAAAGTGTAGTCATAGCCGCTTTCTTAGCGATTAATTTAAAAGAGTTCAAGACTTGTTTGGAGACTTTTGATGCGTAATTTAGGAAAGGTTTCTTTAGGGTATTTAAGGCAAATAGGCGTTTGTTGTTTAGAAGATTTAGAAAAACACGGCTCCGTAAAATGCTACAAAATAATTAAGTCCTTGTATCCCCGGCAAGTTAGTCTAAATTTATTATGGTCTTTAGAAGGGGCTATCCGGGATTGCGATTGGAAAGAGCTTTCTCAAGAGGTAAAACAAAAACTAATCTTACAATTAGGTTAATTTAGTTTTCATAAGACTAAAGTGAAAACAAGTGCCTTGGTTTTCTTGACTCTCAAAATCAATTTTTCCTCCCATGCCTTCTACTAGTGCCTTACTAATACTTAAGCCTAGCCCAGTACCCCCCTTTGATCTAGTACTTGAGGAGTCAGCTTGAGAAAATTTTTGAAAAATAACAGGATGAAATTTTTTAGGAATACCGCTGCCATAATCTTTGATTGCAATACAAACAAGGTCTTTTTCTTCCTTAACTAAGACATCGACATGGCTATTTTGCAAAGAAAACTTAATAGCATTAGAAAGAAGATTAGTTAGGACTTGTATTAAAGCATCGCTGTCAGCATAAACAATGACTTCTTCTTTTGGCATTTCTTTTAAAACGAGTTGGACTCCATGCTCTTTAGCTAAAGCCTGGTTGCTTTCTAGGCTTTGATTAATTAAAGATTTTAAGTTTAAGGCTTCCATTTTATAAGCCATTTTGCCTGATTCTATTTTTTGAATATCTAGAAGGTCATTGATTAATCTTACCAGTCTTTCGCAGTTGTTCTTGGCAATTTTAATAAGATTTTTGGCCTTTTCTTCTAAGTTTTTTCCTAGATCACCATCTAAAAGGCCAAGAGAAG
>JAGRNM010000024.1:7327-11515 GCA_020440745.1 Deltaproteobacteria bacterium | reverse complement strand
TTAATTTTTCTTTAAAAATCTCACGTATAGCAGCATTAACTTTGCTGGCAGTAGTCGCTTCTTCGTCAATATTAGCCGTTACTGTAATCACGCGTTTACGGTCGTCATGCTTAATATTAGCAATAGAAGGCATCCTCTCAAAGATAGCCAAGCTTCCTAAAGGCACAAGATCTCCCCTAGCATTAGAGATATAAAGGGACTCCAAAGACTCCACCCTATCCTTAGAAGACTGATTAAAACGCACCACCACGTCAATTTCCTCATCACCTTCTTTAATGGTGGTCGCCGTCAGTCCGTCAAAGGCTGCTCGCACGGCTAAGGCTACATCCCGATAACTTAAACCCGCCTGGGTCAGTTTTTCTTGATTAATGACAGCACGATACTCATCTTTACCTTGATCAAAGTCATCTTTAATGTCTTTGACCCCTTTTATCTTAGACAATGTCTCTTTATACTGAGCCGCCAATTCCTTAAGAGGACCGTATTCTTTTCCTTTAATGCGAATAGCAACTGGCTTGCCCACCGGAGGACCTCCCCTCACATTATCAAAGGAAACCCTAGTAAAGCCCTTTAAAGCTTCCACTTGAGGTCGCAAATCCTTAATCATGTCATCACTCGTTCGCTCCCGATTTTTAGGAGGAGTCAAAAAGACCCAAACCTGTCCCACATGGGAGGCCCTAGTTGTAAAAGGATCATTAGGATCGTTCTGAGTAATACCCCCTTGGGTTACATAGTGGTCTAGTTCGTTTTCCTTGAGGTTCTTAGCCAGTATTTCTTCGATAGCCTCCATACGACGAGTGGTTTCTTCCACTGGCGTGCCTATGGGTGTTTCTACACGGACAAAAAATTGCTCAATACCTCTTTGGGGAAATAAAATAAAATCCACCCAAAAATGCTGAAGCACCACCACTCCACCCAATAATAAGAAAAAAGCTGTCAAAACCCCATATCGGAAACGCAAAGCAAACTTTAAAGTGCTCTCGTAAAAGTTTAATACTCGGTTTAAAAGAGTGAGACTCTTACCTTTTTCCACTTCCTTGGCGGCTTCTTCCTCAGTCATATGATTAAGGTCCGCCATATGGGAAGGTAAGATTAAAATCGCCTGCAAGAGGGAGGCGCCCAAAGTAATAATCACCACCAGAGGAATCTGAAAAACAAACTTACCAATAATCCCCTTCATGGTTAAGAGAGGCAAAAAGGCCACAATAGTTGTTAGGACTGTGGCTACCACCGCCTTAATCACTTGATTGGTCCCCACAATAGCCGCCAACTTGCTGGGTTTGCCTTCTTCAATATGACGATGAATATTTTCAGCAATGACGATGTCTTCGTCTACTAACATGCCCAAGACCATAATCATGCCAAAAAGACTCATGAGATTAATGGTAATACCAAGGGCCTCCATTGCCGCAAAAGCCGCACCCATAGCTGTCACAATGCCCACAATGGCACTAAGAGCCGTACGAAAATTAAGAAAAACCACTAAAGGCACTAATAAAAGGGCCAAGCCAATCACGCCATTATTAATCAAAACGCCTAAGCGCCTTTTAACATAAAAAGAAAAGTCATTAATAAAACTGACCTTAAGACCAGGAGGGGCACTTTTAAGAAAAGTCTCCACTTCTGACTGCACCGCTTCTACCATTTCTATAATGTCGCCGGTTTCTTTTTTAGCCACCATTAGGTTAATAGAAGGCTTGCCGTCTGTACGATTAGTAATCCTAGCCTCTTCTAAAGTGGGGATGACTTGGGCCACATCACGTACTTTAATATGATAACCACTTTCATTGGATCTAAGAATTACATCAGCCACGGCCTCGGTTTTGTAAAACTCTCCACTCACCCGGAGTAGGACTTCTTCATTAGGTCCTGTTAAAACCGTGCCTCCAGGCAAGTTAATGTTGGTATTGGCTAAGACTTGAATAATCTGGCTAAGACCTAAATGAGCCGCCTTTATTTTTTGAGGGTCAACTTCCACGCTAAACTCTGGCTCTTGGTAACCGCGCCTGACAATGCTAGAGACCCCTTTGACATCCAAGATACGGTCTTCTAGGCGCTTAGCCTCTTGCCTTAATTGTTCTGGTTCAAGGTCACCGTAGAGGCTTATTTCTAGGATAGGGCTATCCTTAGTCTTTAATTCATGGACTACGGGTTTATCTTCTAAATCTCCCGGTAAATCATCCACTCGGTCTACAGCGCGCTGAATATCGTTGACGATTTTATCTTTTTCAGTGGCGTCAGGCTCAATCGTCAAAAAGATATAGGAAGCCCCTTCTACCGAAACACTAACCATTTCTTTAACATCGCTGATCTGCTTGAGTTCTTTTTCGATAGGAATAGTAATTAATTTTTCTGCTTGTTCAGGGCTAGCACCTGCATAAACGGTACTAACCTGAACAATGTCAAAATTAATATTAGGAAAAGCCTCTCTCCTCATGGTCCAAAGCCCCCAAGCTCCGGCTACCAAAAGAAAGACTGTCGCTAGATTAACCAAAAGAGAATTTTTGACCGACCACTCAGCAAGCTTCATGTTTTTTCTTTTTTTTAGTTTAAAGGCACTTCAGGCAGGTGTCTTTTGTCCTCGGGGATTAAAGCACCCATGGCGTGTTTATATTGCAACTCCGCCATTTTTTTTTGCAAACTAGCATTTAATAAAAGACGCTCCGCATTTAAGACCTCTTCTTGATAACGGATAATCAAGTCGCTGCTAGAACGCCCTTGAAAATATTTTTCTTCTTCTAATCTTAATTTTCTTTTTTGCAAGCCCACTAAGCGGCCATAACGATCCTTTTGACCTCGCTGTAATTTTAACTCCTGCAAGCTTAGTCTAATCTGTTGCTCCATCTGACTCTCTAAGGCCTTTATCTGATAAAGCAATTGGGCCTTAGCCAGTTTAGAGCTTTCTAAAGCGCTTTTGGCCAAGCGGTTTTCAAAATTAAGACTAAAATTAATCCCCGCCAGCCAGTTAGGATTGTCCGCCTGAAAAGTCTCCCCCAAAGCTCCTCCATAAGAAGGATCAACGCTATTGAGCTTGAGCGAAGTAAAAAAATCCACCCGTGGTAATTTAGAATCCTTAGCCAAGGCAATCTGCAGGCCTTTTTCCTTAGCCTGACTTTGTAGGCTTAAATAATCCGTACGCAAAAGAGAGGCTTCTTTAAAGGAAGCTTCTAAGGAGTTGATCTTAGTTAAAGAAGTAAAAGAACTCTCTTTAGGAATTAATTTTTCTTCTAAAGGCAGATCCAAAAGCAAAGCTAAAAGCTTTTCCCAATCCAAGGCCAAATCCTGAGCAGCCTTTAACTCGGCCTCCCTTTGTAAGACCAAAGCCTCTGCAGCAACAAGGTCGGTTTCCTCACTCAAGCCTAAACCTTTTTTATTTTGATTTTTTTGATAAAAGTCTTGGGCTCTAGTCAAAAAGGCCTGGGCTAAGACTACCGACTGACGGGCTGCAACCCAGTTCCAATAAGTTTGCATAGCCTCATAAGCTTGATTGCCTAAAAAAGTTAAGCCCTCTAGGACCGTCGTCTCCACCTGGTTTTCTGCCACCTTAACAGAATGCCTGTCGGAAAAACCCAAACGGTTTTGTAAAAGAGGCGCTCTAACTTCTAAACTTAAAACGGTAGTATAAAAATTGGGATTGGTGGCAAAAGCACTATTAGTAGAGTCCCTTTGATTACTAAAAGACAGACTACCTTCTACTCCATGGGAAAAACGCTTAGTCGCCTGAGCTTGCCAAAGAAGCTGTCGATTATCGGTTCCAAAAACAATGCTCTGCTGATCGCTTTGATCCAAATTGTAGTAGGCTTGTCCACTAATCAGGGTGTCAAAACGGGACTTAGCTTGGTCAATTAAAGTCTTGGCCATTTCTGGACTATAGCTAGTGGCTAGCACAGAAAGATTACGGGTCAGGACCCTGGCCATTACTTCTTGTTCATCTAAAACCCTCTCCGCCCTAGGAGAGGCCAAAAAAAACAAAGAAAATACCAAAAAAACTAAGCTTTTTATCAAAAACTTAGAATACTTAAAACTAGAAAAAAAGCAGATCATGGGAGGTAATACTTCCTTTATCATTGCTAGGATGGCCTCTAGACATGAATGAAGCGGATAGGCTAGTGTAAATTTACTAAAATCAAAGGAAATATCATGAAAAAAGAGCAAATACTAAACTGGCTACAGAAGCATCCGGGTATT
>JAGRNM010000024.1:0-7309 GCA_020440745.1 Deltaproteobacteria bacterium | reverse complement strand
TATGAGGAAAAGGGCAAAAATCTAGAAATTAAAGAAACCTACTCAGGCAAATTATTAAAATTAAAACTTCAAGAGCTTGAAGCTCTTGAAGAAAAAAACAATAGCCTCCACCCTCTACAAACTTATCTAGTCTTAGCCCTAAGCCACGGGCCCCAACTAGTCCTTTGCGACCAAGGCCTTGCCTTTGCTCCAGATTTTAGCGCAACCGGTCCCCTACCCTTGCCCAATCCCGTCTATTGCATGCAAGACTTTCACCAGCTTTATTTAAAACTACAACACCTAGCCGCCGAAGAAGATAGACGCAAAGAAGCCTTAGAACTCCTTTTAATACTCATTAGCCTCTTAGACGGGGCCAAGGCCGTAGGTTTAAATATGGACTGGGAAACGCAAGAGCTGGAAACAATCTTAAGCAAACTAGAAAGCGGCCAAACTTTGCCCAAACTGCCGGGGCATTAAATGATTTCTTTAATAATAAAGACTTATTTTTTTGCTTTTAGTTTTTTAGTCGGAGTTTTTCCTTTTTAAAAACTGTAACAAAGAAAAAACAAGAACTCACTCAAAACACCACCTTCTTCAACCCCACGCCCGCCTCTTTTAAAAGTCCCAAAGCTTCTCCCGCTAAGGGATAGGCCTCATTATAAACCACCTCTTTAATACCGCTGTTAAGGATCATCTTAGTACAAATCAAACAGGGAGAAAAAGTCGTGTAGATGGTCGAGTCTTTAAGACTCACTCCGTGATAGGCAGCCTGCACAATGGCGTTTTCTTCAGCGTGGGAACAATAACACTCCCCCAAATTTTCACCGGATTTTACAAAGGCGTTACAACGAGGGCAGCCGCCTTCGTTGCAGTTGGTGACTCCCCGTGGAGTACCATTGTAGCCGGTGGAGATAATGCGTTTGTCTCGCACAATCACCGCCGCTACTTTGCGCTTCATACAATTGCTACGCAAGGCCACCACCCGTGCGATGTTTAAGAAATACTCATCCCAACTGGGGCGGGCTTTTTTTTTACTTAAAGCGCGGATTAGTTCTTTAACGCTTTCTTTTAGGTCTTCTAAGCTACCGTTATTTTCTAGATTAACATCGGCTAAGCTGGCAGTGGCTTCCATCTGTTGAGCATGGGGGTTGGTACTGACAGCTTCTTGGTTTTCTAGCTTTAAAAAATCATCGTAGTTTTTGGGATCGCCGGGACGGGCTCGGGCTTTCATGCGCTCAAATCTCAAACTAGCCTCCGAGACTACATTGACTAAATTAAAATTAGGACGCTGCCTTAAAACTTCTACTTCTCTGGGGTTACGAATAGAATCAACGATATAATTTTTATCTACTTCAATTTTTTCTAAAGCCTTTAAGGCCAAGCACCCTCCCCCATGGGCCTCTCTTAACTCTCGACCTAGTTTAATTAAATTGTCTCTTGTTTGTTCTAAACCCCTCTCTTTTGCCGTCTCCCTGAGCATGTCCGATAAGCTTAAGTAATAAAAACCACCCTCCTGTAAAACTTGGGCAACTTCTCCTTTGCCTGAGGCGTTTTTTCCGGTAAGTCCTATAATCATGAATGGTATCCTTGCTTAGAGTGATTTATTTTTTACCAAGAGGCTTAAAACAATGCCCTTTTCCACACAAGCTAAGATTCTACTACTGATAATTCTGATGGCCTTTCCTTGCCATTTAAGAGCTCAAGATCATGATGCTATCCCCCGTTTTTTTCTAATGGGAGATGGCCAAATCCAAATAGCAGGCCAAAAAGTAATTTTTCGCTCCCCCGAAGGACACTACCTAGAGACAGGTTTAAAAAAACTCAACACCCTGCTTAACAACCAACAAAAAGATCCCTTATTGCAAATGAACTTAAGGTTTTTAGAAGTCTTAGACTACCTCCAAGATCAATTAAAAGGTGGTAACTACCAAGTACGCAGTGGCTATCGCTCTCCCCAATATAATCAAAGTCTCAGAAAACAAGGCAAGATGGCCGCTCAATCTAGTATGCATATTGAGGGAGCCGCCGCCGATCTTATTTTAACAGGAGTACCCAGCCAAAAAGTCTTTGATTATGTCAAAAGCTTAGACTGTTGTGGCATTGGTTTTTATCACAGCGCTCACTTCCACCTAGATACTGGACCCTCACGCTATTGGGATGAAAAAACTAGCAAGACAGAAAGTAAAAAACCCCAACAAAATAGCAAAGTCATTCTTCAAACTCAGTTTGACTATTACCAAAGGGGAGAAGAAGTTTATTTAAGCCTCATGCGAGTTACTGAGTTTCCCATTGGCATTAAAAAAGAAGCCAAAATACTGATGGAAAAATCAGAAAAAAATTGGACAGAAAACCTCTTTAGCGAAAACTCCTGTCAAATCCTTCATAGTCAAATAGAAGCCCGTCATTTAAAATTAAAGCTTCCTCAAAAAATAAAAAAGGGAACTGCCCAAATACAAGTGGAGTTTTGTGGCGACTTTGATTATCCTGAGATGCCCAAGGTCCTAAATTCCCGCACTTTTGAAATTAAATAAAGCTTAAGTCTTAAACTATGGAAAGTTTCTACAGTATCTTACTTGCCGTTATTCAAGGACTGGGAGAATTTCTTCCCATCTCTAGCTCAGCTCACCTCGTGATCCTTCCCTGGTTTATGGAGTTTAAAGACCCAGGACTTGCCTTTGACGTGGCCTTACATGCCGGCACTTTAATCAGCTTATTAATTTATTTTAGAAAAGACTGGTGGGAAATTTTAAGACACTTGCCTAAGGTTTTTCAAAAAAAATCCGAAGAAACAGAACAAAGTAACTATTACCGCCGCCTACCCTTTTTGTTAGTCTTATCCACCATCCCCGCCGGAATAGCAGGAGTGCTTTTAGAAAAATATATCGAAAGCGTCTTACGTAGCCCCTGGATTGTGGCCAGCACCATGGCCGTCTTTGGTATTTTACTCCATCTATCCGACCGTTTAAGCCTAGAGAGCCGCTCCATCGAAAAAGTAACTTGGAAAGAAGCTCTTTTAATCGGCATAGCCCAAACTTTAGCTTTAATTCCTGGTTCTAGTCGCTCTGGTGTGACAATCACGGCTGGACGCCTGCTTAAGCTAGACCGTCACAGCGCGGCCCGTTTTAGTTTTTTAATGAGTACACCAGTAATTGCAGGAGCCACGATTTTAAAATTTAAAGATTTTTTTACTCAGGATTTTGGCTACAATGTGATTTTAGGGATAGGGGTCAGTGCTTTTGTTGGCTTTTTAGCCATTAAATATATGCTAAGGCTTTTAAAGACTTATTCTTTTTTACCCTATGTACTTTATCGACTGGCTTTTGCTGCCGTCGTGATTTTGAAACTACTTTTAACTTCTACTTAGACGGTAATCCTTAATCAATCTTATCCACATCTTCTAAGGTCACTTGATGGGCTCCGCCTTGAGGGTTGGTTTTGGAAGTTAAACCCTGCTTAAAATTAAGAAAGCTTTTTTGGGCTTCTAATTGAGCCTCACGCTCTTTAAAGTTTTTTTCAATCGCCTTATTTTGAGCAGCTCGGTCAGCTATTTCAAAACCAAGGTTAAAGGCATTACCAACACCCAGACCAATCTTATCACTTACTCCAAGATTAGAATTAAAGTTGGGAGCTACATAATTGTAATAAGGGTTATTGTAAGAACCATAGTAGTTACCATAAGAACCATTACTGCCATAGGATCCATAGTTAGAATAATAAGGGCTAGAGCCGTAATTGTAATTATTGTAATACTGGGCCTTAAGAGGAGAAACCAAGAATAAACTAAAAGCCAAGGTCGCTAAAATTATTGTGTTTTTCATAAAGCACCTCATTTAAGAAAACTAGCTCCTTTTTCTATTATCGGCTAGGAATTTTCTAAAGTTCTCATATTTTTGTTGAAAAATTCCCCTATTAAGCTCACAAAAAACCATGCAAATTGGCCTAGAAAGACTTTTTCGTTACCATAGCAAGCTTCTGCAAGGAAAAAAAGTCGCTCTTTTGGCCCATCCGGCCAGTATTGACAAAAATTTTTGTCATCTCTTTGAAATCTTAAGGGAAAAAAAAATCCATTTAAGCAAGATTTTTGGCCCAGAACACGGTTTTTACGGCCAAGCCCAGGATATGGAGTCCGTTAGCCATCATCAAGATAGCCCCATTCCTCAAATCAGCCTCTATGGCTCTAAAATCGAAAGTCTTAAACCCAAAGTAGAAGATCTAAAAGACTGCGAAGTATTAATTGTAGATCTACAAGACGTAGGCGCCCGCTACTACACTTATGCCTATACCCTGGCCTTTTGTATGGAGGTGGCTGCCCAAACCCAGACCCTAGTCTTAGTACTAGACCGCCCCAACCCTATTAATGGCCGCAGCGTAGAAGGCAATCTAGTCTCAGAAAAATTTCGCTCCTTTGTGGGTTATTATCCTTTGGCTAATCGCCATGGCATGAGTCTGGGAGAATTAGCCCAATTTTTTAAACACCAATGCCAGCTCAAAGCTCCTTTAACCATCATCCCCATGAAGGGCTGGCACCGAGCCCGCTATATGGACGAGTTAAGACTTCCTTGGGTACTGCCTAGCCCTAATATGCCAACGGTAGAAACAGCCGTAGTGTATCCGGGGATGTGTTTATTAGAAGGCACCGAAATAAGCGAAGGCCGCGGTACCACCCGTCCTTTTGAAATCTTTGGAGCCCCCTTTATTGATGGGGAAGCTCTAGTCCGGCGCCTACAAGACTTTAGACTGCCAGGCGTTCGCTTTAGACCTTTGGCTTTTAAACCCACCTTTCAAAAACACGCGGGTGAAGTTTGTGGAGGAGCCCAAATCCACGTCACTAGGCGCAAAGCCTTTAAAAGCCTACTGACGGGTGTAGCTATCCTTAAAGCCATCTCAGAACTCTACCCCCAAGACTTTGCTTGGCGGGAAAGGGCCTATGAATTTGTAGAAGACATCCCTGCCATTGATCTTTTGGCGGGCAATGAAGCTTTGCGTAAACAACTCAAAGAAGATTGGTCTTTAAAAAGAATCGAAGAAAGCTGGGAAGAAGAACGACAGGCTTTTTTGAAAGTTAGAAAGCAGTATTTGCTTTATACTTAAAAAAGAATTCCTTCCTTTTTAATTTTTAGCATTGTTTTTTTTAAAGGAAACATTGTCTCACCCTAGAAAAAAAATTCAACCCTTCTAAAAGATTAAAAAAAACAAATAACAACAATCAAAGTCCTCTAAGACAGAGACCCCTCACCCCGAGCCAATTCCCACAAATAATCATAAGTATAAATCCCCGTGTCATGACCATCGCTAAAGACAAATTGCAAGGCATACCAACCCACCGGATGGGCAGCCTTGATCTGGTAATTTAAATTAGGAATAGGTTTGGGCTCTCCATGGCCAGCGGTAGGCCGACAGACCGCACAAGGACAACGCTTACGCAAAAAAGTTCCACTAAAATCTGTCGACTTTCCATCTTGCCAATGCAAACGAATGCCTGCCTCTACTCTTTCAATGGATTTAACTTGCTGGTACATGGCCGCGGAGGCTAGACAAAAAATCTCTGAAGGTCAAATAGACAAAAACAAGTATGAAAACTTTATCCATCCTATTTATTTTTTTTAGTCTTCTCCTTAGCTTAGGCTCCTGCACCGTCAAGGACCCTAGCTTGATCACCACCAAAACAACTACCGCAAGCCTCCCCATCCGAGACCGCTATGTCTTTCTTTTTAATATTGATGGAGCCATGATAGAAGAACTAGAAAAACATCTCCAAGCAGGACAGCTTCCCAAAATTAAAGAGCTCTTTTTTGAAAAAGGCGCTCGTTTTAAAAATGCCTTTACTGTTTATCCCACCCTTTCAGCACCGGCTCACCAATCCTTTTTATCCGGCTTGCAACCAGGTCACCATGGGGTTCCCAGCTTGGACTACTTAAGTCGACCTTTAGAGCGCTATGTGGATTTTTTACACCCCCGAGACCTTCTGGCCAACAACCATCTCTTATTTAATTTTTTACAAGTTTATGAAGACAAAATTAGTTCGGACAAAGCTCAGTTTATTTTTGGAGCCCTCAAACCCTATCCCAGTTTAAGTATTTTAGAAGGCTTTAATAGTGGCGTTACTCAAACAACTTCTCGCCCCTCTTTGGCCCATCCGGCCTTTCATGGTTATTTTGCCAAGCGATTTCCTGCCGTGGACTTTTACGCCATGGATCACTTATTTAAAGTGATCCAAGAAAGTCCTCTAGAAGACTTGCCTCGCTTTAGCATGGTGGACTTTTACAGTCTGGACCTAACCAGTCATTACCTAGGAGCTAGAGGAGAGGAAAGTTTAAAACTTTACCATCACTACGATCAATTTTTTAGCCATTTAGAAACTTTATTAAAAGAAAGAGGCATCTGGGAAAAAACCAATTTGGTCCTATTAGCAGATCACGGACAACACCTGGTGGCCAAACGTACTTTTGATTTAGAAAAACTCTTTCAAGATATCGGTTTTAAAGCCAACTCCAAAAAAATGCTAAAAGGCAATATCTTGTGGGGAAACCACGCCACCGGTTACAGCAATCTTTATTTTAAAATGGGAGAAAACTGGAAAAAAGCTCCCAGCTATGAAGAAATAAGAAATTTTCCTATCAAAGGAAAAGGCCGTCTTAACCTGGTAGAAGTCTTTTCTAAAAATCCCAATATCTCTTTAGTCCTAGCCAAAGGCAAAGGATTTAGTGTGGAACTGCATAGCAAAGAGGGAGAAAGCAGGATCTTAAGAAAGCGCAAAAATGGAGAGTTTTATTATCGTTATCAATTAATAAAAGGAAAAGACCCTCTAGCTTACGACCAAGTGCCTAAGATTAAAAGCTGGATGGATCAGGCAAAATACCTCGATCAAGAAACCTGGCTTCAAGAGACTGCTGACTTGGACTATCCCGACTCGGTAGTAGCCATAGCCAGTATTTTTGACGATGGTCGTGCAGGAGATTTAATTCTTAATTCGGCCCCTCACCAACAATTTAAAAAACCCTTTGTCTATGGCCATGGCTCTCTGGTTAGGAGTGATCGCATTGTTCCTTTATTTTTTTATGGCCCCGATATTAAACCCGGAATTTATCCCCATGCCAGACTCATTGATGTAGCTCCAACGATCTTAGCTATCTTTGGTAGATCAAGCCTCGGACCCATCGATGGTACCTTACGTAAGGAAATTTTAAAGCCACAAACTTTAAAAGAATGGCAAGAAATAGGCTTTGATAAAAACAGATCCTCTCCAGGACTTTCTAGAAAAGCATTTGCCAAGGATCTAGAGGTAATTGAAAAAGAAAAAAGCAAGGATCAAGAATCACGAGAAAAAGCA
>JAGRNM010000249.1 GCA_020440745.1 Deltaproteobacteria bacterium | reverse complement strand
TGTATTACTTTTATCAGGGTCTGCTTTTTTTTTTTTTCATTGGTATGGCCAGGTAGAAAAGAAAATTCCTACCAATGACTAAAAGGTAAAAATCAAGCTTGTCAAAAAAGAGGGCGAGCCTAGGATGAAAGCCTATACCGTCTATGAAGGTAAAGACCATTACCTGACAGGTCTTTATTTGCAAAAAGGCGACTCTAGCGCTGGAGAAATTAAAAAAGACGAACAAGGTAAATGGACTTTAAATATTCGTCCTTTCAAAGCTGATACAGTTGAGCAACTCAAAAAGGAGATGGATAGTGTTTATGAGTTTATGGTGTACAAGGGAAAGATTTACTTTGTTGATTTTGTCGGTTGTGGTTGGGAAGGCGATTGTGAAATCTTCTACCAAGCTAATCTAGATGGAAGTGATAAAAAAGTCTTATTAGCTTCTTGTGATAACATTCGTTTGCGATCTTTTTTTGCATACAAGGATTTAGACTATATATTGGCTGAGGAGTGGAGTTCTGCGTTGGGAGCGCATACTACTTGGGCTTTTGGGGTTTCTAAAGGTGAGCCTATGCTTAGAGCTCCTGGTCACGTAGAAGCGTTTGCCAAGGACTCTGTCAAAATCTGTCCGCAAACAGATATTGAAGACCAAGAAGGATTAGAGTGTTATTCTTTATCCTGGCAAAACATGGCAGAAGCTACTTTGCCTCCTAAAGTAAAAAAGGGAGCTCTCTTACCAATTGAAGCCACCACGGTTAAAGATCAGGTGACTTTTTGGCAAGAAAAAGGCTTAGGTTATATGATTTGTTCTACCTTTAAAGATCCGGCAGAATTAGCCAGCGCTTTAAAGGCTAATACTATCATTAAAACCTCTATTCCTAAAAAAGACACTTCCTTAGCAGTCTTGCAAGCTTGTGATGAACAAAATTACCTAGTCTATTATGAAGGTAATTTTGGTGTAGTAGCTAGCAAAGACTTAGCTGGTTCTGAGATAAATGCTAAAAAGAATCGTTTTCGTTCTGGTGACTGAGTTTGTTAAAGGACTAAGTCCAGGATTGTCGATTTTCTTTAATGGATCTTTTAGCAAAAATTAAGGGCGCCTTTTTGCCTAGTCTTTATGATAGGGAAATCAGTGCTCCTAAAGGACTGCGCCTATGTCTTTTAAAAAGCGGCAAGGGAAGAAAGGCCCTTTATGCTTTGGCGGTTTTGGACTATGAAAGCACTAAGCCCATCCAAGTCCAAATCCAAAAAGCAAGAAATCTAGTCAAAAAAGCTATCCGTGCTTGTTGGCTTATCCGAGAGCTAGGTTTGTTCTTAGTTTTTTTAGCCAAAGAAATACCTCAGCAATTAACTAAACAAGATTTAGTAGTGGACCGTACAGGTTTGCATGCCGTGATTGTACAAGGAGTTCACCTAATAGATAGTCAAAACCAACATCTCTATCGTCACTCTCAATGGGCTAGCCTTACTTTTGGTGGGGCTAAGGAAGTTTCCGATCAATTATTAAAGCTGATGGCTTAAGCTTTTTTAATTTAAGCCAGGACTTGCAAAACTTGTTTTTTAAGAGCTGGTAAGAGCTCTTTTTCAAACCAAGGGTTTTTGCGGATCCATAATTGGTTGCGCGGGCTGGGATGGGGAAGGGGAACTTTCTTAGGCCAATCATCCCGCCAAGCTTGGACAAGTTGGGTCAGAGAAGCTTGTTTTTTTTGAAAGTGATAGGCTTGAGCATACTTGCCCAAGACTAAGGTGAGTTGAACATGTTTAAGTTGTTTGAGTATGGCTTCTCTCCAAGCAGGAGCGCATTCGGGTCTTGGGGGAAGATCTCCTGATTGCCCCGATCCCGGATAGCAAAAGGCCATGGGTAGTATGGCAATTTGTTGGGGATCATAGAAGACTTCTTCCGAAATCCCTAACCAAGCTCTTAGCCTTTGACCGCTAACATCCTTAAAAGGAATGCCGCTTTCGTGGACTTTTTTTCCTGGAGCTTGTCCTGCGATTAAGATTTTAGCTTGAGGATGGATTTGTAAAATCGGCCTAGCCCCTAAGGGCAGGTTTGCTTGGCATAAAGTGCAAGCCTTAACTTGAGCTAATAGCTTAGTAAAAGAAGACATCTTCATCGCCTCAAGGCATGCTTATAGTTTGATGCCATAGTGGTTTAAAATAAATATCATTAAACCATAAGAAACAATCGTGGCTAAGATAGCCAGGCTTAAGCTTAAATAAAAGTGAAGGCCTTGTTTAAGTAAGAGGGGCAACACAATAAATAAAACTAAAGAGGGTAGGACCAACCAAAAAATACTTACCGCTAGTTGACTGACTTTATGGGTGTCTTTGCTATCTATATAAAGCCAAATCATGGCTAAGACCGAAACCAAAGGAATAGAAGCTAAGAGAGACGCTATCAAAGAACTTCTTTTTGATATCTCCGAAATACCAACAATTAATGCAGTGGTGATGATAATTTTAATAATATAATAAGCCATTTTTAGATTGTTTCCTTTGATAAAGCTTAGGCTTAAACTGCCCGATTAAGCATCATTTAGTTTATTTTTTAGGCAGGTTTAAGAAGCTTCCTTCACTCCTATTTATTTATTCTTATATATATTTCAAGCACTTTAATAAATAGCTTCAGGGTTTAAGCCTATTAGGCATTAGTTTTGCTTAAAGAGAATATGGGGGCGGTTCCGGGCTTATTTTCCAGGTTCTTATTTAATGAGTTTTTATATTTTTGTTTTAGC
>JAGRNM010000248.1 GCA_020440745.1 Deltaproteobacteria bacterium | reverse complement strand
TAATACCCCTTAAGTGGGACTAAACAACTAATAGCCAGTAACTAGATTTATGTCAGCCGATAGTGGACAAGAAAAAACCGAAGAGGCCACACCTAAGAAACTCCGGGAGGCCCGCAAGAAAGGCCAGGTGCCTAAGAGTCGCGATGTTAGTACCATTGTGGTGATGATTTGCGTCTTTTCTGTCTTGGCAGTCGGGATTGGTTGGACCGGTTTGGAGATTCAAAATCTCATGAAAGCGGCCTTTAAAGAGGTGAGTGCGGTCAGTGAGATTAATGCTACCCAATTATTAAGTTTGGGAACAGCCGCGATTTGGACCTTTACTAAGATTTTTTTACCCTTTGCCTTGGTTGCCTTAATTACGGCTTATTTTTCTGGTTTTATGCAGGTGGGTTCTATTTTTTCTTTAGATCCTTTAAAGCCCCAATTTAAAAAACTCAATCCCATCGAGGGCTTTAAAAATATGTTTAAGGCCCAGACCTTTATTGAGCTTTTAAAAAACCTAGCTAAGATCGTTGTTGTTTTTTATCTGGCCTATTCTACTTTAAAAGGTGAGATTGGAACTGTCTTGCAGACAGTCACAGCTGATGTACGTTCTTCTACTTCTATTACAGGCAGTTTAGTTTTAAGCTTCATGATCAAGGTCTTGTTTGCTTTTTTATGTATCAGCATGATCGACTTTATGGTGCAAAAAAAGCAGTTTATGAAGCAAATGCGCATGACTAAAGATGAGGTTAAAAGGGAATACAAACAAGACGAAGGGGATCCTCAGATTAAGGGTGAACGAAAACGTATTCACCGAGAGTATGCCTTTGGAGATGCAAAAAAAGCAGTAGCATCCAGTGACGCAGTAGTGACTAATCCTGTCCATGTGGCAGTGGCGATTAAGTACGATCGTGCAGAAATGGCTGCTCCAGAAATCATGCTGCGAGGTCAAAGAGCCTTTGCCGAAATGATGAAAGAAGTAGCAGAAGAACACGAGATTCCTATTATTCGTAACGTGCCTCTTGCTTGGGCCCTTTTTGAATTAGAAGACGGCGATGAAATCCCCGAAGCCCTTTATGAATCAGTGGCAGAAGTCCTCTCCTACGTTTATCGCCTAAAACAGGAGAGAGAAAAGGCAGCTGCTCAAGAGGACAAAATTACGTACTCTTAAAGTGTGGGTCTCGATTTTCTAGATCAAAAATCCTACAATTCCCCCTTGATCTTTCCTCCCTGATAATACTAAGGACCTAGCTCCAAAATTTTGTACCGCTAATTAATAACGTAAGGATTTTTTCTATGGTAAGAATTAGACTAGCTCGTCACGGCTCCAAAAAGCGTCCCTTTTATCGTATTGTGGCCTCTTATATCGAAAGTCGACGTGATGGCCGTTTTTTAGAGATTTTGGGAACCTACGATCCTAGACTTGAGACCAATCAAGTTCAGCTTAAGAGTGACCGAGTCCAATATTGGCTTGAGCACGGCGCCAAGCCCTCAGAAACCGTAGGCAAGCTGCTTAAGCAAAACCTTCAAAAAGCTGCCTAAGTCCTGATTGTTGTTTAATTCCCATGGATGCTAAACACCAATGGGTTAGTCTGGGCAAGATCAGCCGTGAATGGGGCCTTCGCGGTCAAGTCAAGTGTTTGTGTTTTAATGAAGCTTCCGATCTTTTTTCTCAGGTCCCTCATCTTTATCTTCGTCTTCAAAAGGACTATCAAGTCAGAAAATTACTTTCTGCAAAAGAGCATGGTAAGTATTGGCTGCTTCACTTTGAGGGCATTCATTCTCCAGAAGAAGCCAAGGCCTATCGTGGGGTTCTTTTGGCCTTGCCTAGAGAAGAGCTGCCTCCTTTAAAGCAAGGAGAGTTCTATTTGGTGGACTTAGAGGGTTTTGAAGTCTTGAGTCCGGCTGGTAAGTCTTTGGGGCAGGTACAGGGATTTCAGCAAGTGGGAGAGTCGGAGGTGATGCAAGTGGGGAAGAATTGGCAGGAGAGTGTGGGGGTGCCCTATGAAAAGGATTTTATTGCCTCCACTCGGCATCCAGAAAAACAGATTTGTTTAACTGACTTGGCGATGGAACTTTTTGAGCTTTCCTAAACTAAACATGAATAAAAAAAGTCTAGCATGCAATTTGATCTACTGACTATTATCCCCCAGGCGATTGAGCCTTATTTACAGGCTTCTCTTTTAGGAAAGGCCCAAATGGCCGGTTTATTAAATTTAAAGATCCATGACTTGCGCTCTTGGGCTAAGGATAAGCATCGACGGGTGGATGACGAGACCTTTGGGGGTGGAGAAGGCATGGTCTTTAAGCCCGAGCCTTTGGTGGCTGCCATTGAAGAAATCACCCAAGGCTATCAAAAAGGGCAGGTGATCTATCTTAGCCCTCAGGGTAGGCCTTTGGATCAGGCCTTGGTCAAAGAGCTAAGTGACTATCAGGAGCTTTTGTTGATTTGTGGTCGTTATGAGGGCATTGATGAAAGAGTGATCCAGGGCTGGGTGGACCAAGAAATTAGCCTAGGTGACTTTGTCCTAGCCGGTGGAGAATTACCTGCCCTGGCCGTGGTGGAGGCGGTAAGCCGTTTAGTGCCTGGGGTAGTGGGTAAGGAAGAAAGCGTGCGGCAGGATAGTTTTGAGGCAGGTTTGCTAGAGTACCCCCATTACACCCGGCCCCAGGAGTTTAGAGGCAAAAAAGTGCCAGAGGTGCTTTTAAGTGGCAACCATCAAGAGATACAAAAATGGCGACAGGCTCAAGCCTTAATG
>JAGRNM010000247.1 GCA_020440745.1 Deltaproteobacteria bacterium | reverse complement strand
TATACAACCTTAAGCGCTTTAGGCATCTTAACCTTGCTCTTAGGCTTAGGTACTCCCTTAGCCTTACAAGCCGCTTTACTTTATTTAATAGCCCATGCTGCTTACAAAGGTAGCTTATTTATGATGGCCGGTAATGTCGATCATGAAGCCGGTAGTCGTAACCTTAAAGAACTAGCAGGACTTAAAAAAGCTATGCCCATTAGCGCGCTAAGTGCTCTCTTAGCTGCTGCCTCCATGGCTGGCCTGCCCTTACTTTTAGGTTTTGTGGCTAAAGAATTTTTTTATGGCGCCACCTTAGACACAATCTTTGGTTCTCCGTGGTTAAGTGCTTTAGCTTTAATCAGTAGTGCCTTGATGGCCCTTGCCTCTGGTTTAGTGACTCTTAAAGTCTTCTTTGGAAAAAAAATCACCAGTCCTCAAACCCCCCATCAAGGCCCCTTAAGTCTTTGGCTAGGAGCCCTCCTTTTAGCACTGGCTTCTCTAGCCTTTGGTCTCTTTCCTGAAAAAACTTTAGGACCTCTTTTAGCCTTAAGTCTAAAAAACTTTGGATCAAACCTATCCTGGCAAACGGTTCATCTTTGGCATGGACTCACTACTGAATTGATCTTAAGTCTGATTACCTTTGGCTTGGCAGGACTACTTTATTGGCAATGGAAACGCTTCCGTCAAATCACTGGCGCTTTTAAGAGTTTAAGTTTTTTAAAAGCTGTTAAGATCTATGACCATTTTATAGAGGGCTTAGTCTGGATTGCTAAACAAATTACTAGCTTATTACAAAATACCTATCTCCGTTATTACTTACTCAGCATGCTAGCCTTTGTGCTGATTTTAGCCTTTACTCCTTGGTGGAATAGTCTAAAGGAACTTTCCTTAAAGCTAGAACCCGCCCCAAGTCTTTTAGATTATCTCTTAGTAGGTTTGATTTTGGTAGCCACTTTAGGCACTATCCGCGCCCGTACCCGTCTAGTGGCTCTACTTTCCTTGGGTGTGTCAGGCGTGGGTGTGTCTTTGATTTATTTAACCCATGGCGCTCCTGACCTAGCCATGACCCAGCTTTTGGTAGAAACTTTGACCGTCCTTTTATTTGTTTTTGTACTTTACCAATTACCACCTTTTAGTCACTTCAGCATGGGACTAGCCCGTCTGCGCGATGGATTACTTTCTATTTTGGTAGGAGCTTTTATCACTACCCTTTTACTTTTAAGCCAAGGGGATTTTCTTAATCAGGAATTAAAAAACTTTTTTGGAGCCTACAGTCTAAGCCAAGCACAAGGCCGCAATATTGTTAACGTCATTTTAGTAGATTTTAGGGCTCTAGATACTTTGGGAGAAATCACTGTCTTAAGTTTGGCAGCCCTAGGAGTTTTTGCTTTATTGAAATTAAAACTGGGAAAAGAGAGCAAACCATAAGTATCCTGCCCTCTTAATCATTGATTTACCCAAGTCCCCTCATCCCTGCAAAAGCGGGGATCCAGGTTTTACTTTGATAGTCCTGGATTCTCACTTTTGCGAGAATAAGGGAGGATTAGTAATTTATGAAAAGCTTAATCTTAAAAACAGCAACCGAGTTATTATTGCCGCTTATCCTCTTGTTTTCTATTTTTTTATTACTAAGAGGACACCAAGATCCGGGTGGAGGTTTTGCAGGAGGCTTAGTAGCGGCCGGAGCCTTTGCCCAACACGCCCTGGCCTTAAGCCCACAAGAAACCAGACGACTACTCTCCATTGGACTTTTTCCCCTCTTAGGCTTGGGACTATCCTTAAGCTTAAGTGCCAGCGCCTTACCTATTTTTTTAGGAAAAACTTTTTTACAAGGGACCTGGTGGCATCTCCAGATCCCTGCTGTTGGAGAAATCCACTTAGGGACTCCACTTTTTTTTGACATTGGTGTTTACCTAGTGGTGCTTTCTGTAAGCCTGACTATTTTATTTAATTTAATGGAAGAATAAAAAAAACTTAAGCTGCCTAAAACAAAAACAAGCAGCTAAGGACCAAAGCTTATGCCCTTACTACTACCCATCTTAGTTGGCCTACTCTATGCAGCCGGTATTTATTTAATGCTGCGCCGTAGCCTAATTAAAGTGATTTTAGGCTTAGTAATTTTAGGCAATGGCACTAATTTGCTTTTGTTTAGCACCTCACGTTTAAGCAGTCGCCAAGCGCCTATTATTCCTCAAGGGATGACTCAAGCCTCAGCCACTATGACCGATCCCGTACCCCAGGCTCTTATTTTAACCGCTATTGTCATTAGCTTTGCTGTCCTTGCCTTTACCGTTGTCTTGGTTGGCAGGGCCTACCAAAAACTCCGCACCGACGATATGGACCAATTAAGGAGTACAGACTCTTAAAAACCATGACAAACTTACTAGGCATTCTTTTTTTAGTTCCACTAGCTACTGCTAGTCTTTGTTTATTGGCTTTTCGCTCCCACGCTTGGCAACGAGTCTTGTCAGTCTTGGGCGCCTTTACTGAGCTTGGATTTAGTCTTTGGCTCTTTTGGCAAGTAGGTGAGCACGGAGCTTTTTCCCTTAATGTAGGCAACTGGCCTGCTCCTTTTGGTATTGTCTTAGTAGCCGATCGCCTCAGCGCTTTAATGGTGCTTATCACTGCTTTGATTAGTCTTTTAGTACAAGTTTACTCCCTAGGCAGCATGGATCGACCCAGAGAAAAATTTGGGTATTATCCCCTGATTCAAATTTTAACCCTGGGTATTGTGGGAGCTTTTCTAACAGGAGATGTTTTT
>JAGRNM010000246.1 GCA_020440745.1 Deltaproteobacteria bacterium | reverse complement strand
CGCCTAAAGCTGAATAACGCTTTTTTACCGAATGTCTCGGCACAAAGCTTAAAATCAAAAAAAAGATTAAGGAGTGGGCCAAAAGATACAAAATAGGCGCGCTAAAAAACTTAGACAAAGTCCCAAAAAAAGACTGACCCGGTAGAGAGCCCACCAATAAAGAAAGTTTAGAGGGCAAAAAGAAAAGTAACAAAGTCACTACCAAAAGCAAAATAGAAATCAAACGACTCTGCCAAAAGTTACGCATCTTTTCTTTACGAAAAGTACGGTCTAACATTCTTTGTAAATTATGAAACCAAAGACTAGCTCCTAAAACTAAAAAGAAAGAACCAAAGATTCCGCTCCCTAAAGGACGATTGAGTTCTTCTAATAAAAGATCTAATTCATCTTTAAAGTGAGGAAGTGTAATTTCGATATACTCCCTGACATGGGAGACAATCCATTCCTGAGATCCCAAACGGTGACCCAAAACAGAAATTAATAAAAGAATTAAAGGAATGGCCGAGAGAATAGCAAAGAAAGCTAGAGAAGCCGCTAAATTAAACCCATCATTTTTAACAAAAGAGACATAAGCCTTTCTTAAATTAGTCCAAATACTTAGAAAAAAAACTTTCATAACTACAATCCTAGGTCTTTCCTATCAAAGCCCACCCCTCTATCCTAAAACAAATTTAGAATTAGGACACTAGTCTTTAGGATTTCTTTTTTAATTCCCAAACCAAGGGGACTCCCTGAAAATCAAAGGCCTCTCTTAACTTTCTTTCTAAATAGCGCAAATAAGTTTCTTCGATGGCCTCTGGCTTATTAGCAAAAATCGTAAAACGCGGTGGTGCCACATAGGTTTGAGTAATAAAATTAAGACTTACTTTATTGCCTGCTACCAAAGGATGGGGATGGGCTCGGGTAGCTTCTTGAAAAACTCGATTTAATTCTCCGGTTCCAATACGCCTGGTATAATTTTGAGAGACCTTTTCTATTTTTTTCTTTAAAGAGTTTAAACCCTTTCCCTCTTTAGCGCTTAAAGCCACTACCGAGAAGTCTTCAAAACGTTTATAGGTTTCTTTAAGCCTTTTGGTATAAAGCTCTAAGCTGGCTTCTTCTGGCATTTGATCCCATTTATTAAGCACCAAAATTAAGGCACGGTTTTTTTTCCATACTTCACTGATTAATCTTAAGTCTTGTCTCTGGGGTCCACGAGGCGCCTCAATTAATAAAAGCACCAGATGGGATTGACGAATAGCATCCAAGGCTTTCAATACCCCTACTTTTTCTACCTTACCCTCTGTTACCGAACGCCGCCTAATCCCAGCCGTATCTGTAAGGCTTAATACCCTATCCTTCCATAAAAATTTTCCCTGCAAGGGATCCACCGTCGTCCCGGCTTGATCATGCACAACGGCCCTTTCTTCGCCAGTTAACAAATTAAATAAAGTAGACTTACCCACGTTGGGTTGACCTAAGATAGCTATCTTTAAATCGCTGGATTGAAGTTCTGTTTGAGTATTTTCTCCCATCCAAGGCTTGAGGGCTTTGACTAAAAGACTCATACCGTATTGGGACTCGGCGGAAAGACCTAAATAATTTTCAAAACCCAAAGCCCCAAACTCAGGCACTAAGACTTCTTGAGCCTCGGTATCGATCTTAGTGACAACAACCAATACCTCTTTACCCGTCGTCCTTAAGTACTTAGCAATCGCCTTATCCATGGGATGAAGTCCTGCTCGTCCATCCACCACCAAGAGCACAGCTTTAGCTTCTTCTAAAGCCAGTTTTACTTGTTCTAAGATAGCCCTTTCTAACCAAGCTTCTTCAGCATCGGGCACAAAACCACCCGTATCAATTAAGGTTAGGCTTAAGTCTTTTTGTTTTAAAATCCCATACTGTCGATCGCGGGTAACTCCAGGCACATCGTGCACAATGGCCTGACGTCTTTTGACTAGACGATTAAACAAAGTAGACTTGCCCACATTGGGCCGACCTACAATAGCGACTTTGGGAAGAGAATTTGAAGACATAGTCTTTAACTAAGCTTAGAGCGGACAAAAATAAAACAAGAAAATAATTTCTCCTCCTTAAAGGAAGAAGGGTGGCTTTTTTCACAGAGTGGCCCCGCGGCTAAAGCTCCTATCAAACCAGGCGCCTCCCCTTGTTTAAGGAAAAGAGTTTAATGATAAAAAATAAAAACAAAAGTATCCTTAACCCTGATAAGTATACTTAGGCTCCTTAGCGGCTTTTACCTCATCTAAGCGCTGAACCTTAGGCACATGAGGTGCATCTTGGACAATCTCTGGATTTTCCTGACATTCCCGGGCGATTTCTTTCATCGACCAAATAAAACGATCTAGGGTCTGCAAAGTTTCTGTCTCGGTGGGTTCAATCATTAAAGCACCGGCCACAATAAGCGGAAAATAAACGGTGGGAGGATGATAACCATAGTCCATCAAGCGCTTGGCGATATGAATGGTCTTAATACCGTATTCGTTTTGAATCTTATCCGAAAAAACACATTCATGCATACAAGTGCCGGAGTAAGCTAAGTGATAGTCAGCTTTTAAAGACTCTTGAATATAATTGGCATTGAGAACAGCCCCTTCTGCCACACTTTTTAAGCCTTGGGCTCCCATCTCTCTAATATAAGTATAGGCCCTTAGTAACATACCAAAGTTACCATAAAAGGCTTTGACCTTACCGATGGATTGGGGACGGTCAAAATCCCAATCATAAAAGTCACCTTTTTTTACCACCATAG
>JAGRNM010000245.1 GCA_020440745.1 Deltaproteobacteria bacterium | reverse complement strand
CTGCATAGCCTCATCGGCGCTAAAGACAATCTTGCCACAAGCTGCTCCAGGAGAAGCTGGCAAACCCTTGGCCAAAAGTTCTTTGGGTGCCTCTGGATCCAAAGTGGGATGGAGAAGCTGATCGATCTGACCGGGATCCACCCTTAAGATGGCCTCCTTAGTTTTCAAAAGACCTTCGGCTACCATATCAACGGCAATCTTGACAGCCGCTTGAGCGGTGCGTTTACCATTGCGGGTCTGGAGCATCCATAATTTACCTTGCTCGATGGTAAACTCAATATCTTGCATGTCTCGGTAATGTTTTTCTAATTTGGCTTGGATTTGATCGAGCTCTTGATAACACTTGGGCAAAGCCTTTTCTAAGGTTACAAGCCCTTGGGTTTCCTTAGACTTGCTGGCTTCATTAATAGGCTGAGGAGTGCGAATCCCCGCCACCACGTCTTCTCCTTGAGCATTAATTAAAAACTCACCAAAAAAGCGTTTTTCCCCAGTAGAAGGATCGCGAGTAAAAGCAACGCCTGTGGCACAATCCTCACCCATATTGCCAAAAACCATGGACTGCACATTGACTGCCGTACCCCATTCTTGAGGAATATCATTAAGTCTGCGGTATTCGATGGCCCGTTTGTTCATCCAGGATTTAAAAACCGCACCAATCGCTCCCCAAAGTTGCTCCTTAGGATCTTGAGGAAAAGGCTTGCCGCTTTGTTTTTCTACATAAGCTTTAAAATCAAGGAGAAGCTCTTTCCAATCCTGAGCCTTAAGCTCGGTATCCAAATGCACGCCACGAGCGCTTTTGAGTCTTTCTAAGAGTTTTTCAAAATGAGAACGCTCTAGCCCTAAGACCACATCCGCATACATCTGAATAAAGCGGCGATAACTATCATAGGCAAAACGCTCGTCTTCTGAGACCTTGGCTAGACCTTCGACGGTTTCGTCATTTAAACCTAGGTTAAGCACCGTATCCATCATACCAGGCATGCTAACCCTAGCCCCAGAACGCACAGAAAAAAGCAGAGGATTTTTAGGATCGCCAAAACCCTTAGAACGTATTTTTTCTACTCTAGCTAAATGGGCTTCCACCTGCTCTTGGAGCCCTTCAGGGTAAGTGTTTCCCTCTTCATAAAAAGCAGTGCAGACCTCCGTGCTTAAAGTAAAGCCCGGCGGCACAGGAATCCCTAAGGAGGTCATCTCCGAGAGGTTGGCTCCCTTTCCTCCCAAGAGATTTTTCATACTGGCTTGGCCTTCTTCAAAAGAATAGACCCAAGTTTTATCCACAGCTTTAGCTTGAGCTTGGCTCATGATGGCTCTCCTTTAAGCTTGCATCTTGTCTGATAAATAATTCTTTAATTGATCTAAAGAAACTCTCTCTTGTTGGGTAGTGTCTCGTTCTCGCACCGTGACACTTTGGTTTTCTAAACTCTCAAAATCATAAGTCACACAATAAGGGGTTCCTACTTCGTCTTGCCGGCGATAGCGCTTACCAATGGAGCCTGCCTCATCATAATCACTTCTAAAATAACGCCTTAGATCTTCTTCAATCTTAATAGCGCCTTCTTTTAATTTTTTAGACAAAGGTAAAATAGCCACCTGAATAGGAGCTACTTGAGGATGAAAACGCAAAATGGCGCGTTTTTCTCCATCCACTTCATCCTCGGCATAGGCATCACAAAAAACCGTTAAAAAAGTCCTGTCTACACCTAAGCTAGTTTCGATCACCGCAGGCACAAATTTTTCTTTAGTGGCCTCATCAAAATAGCTTAAGTCTTTGCCGGAGCCTTGAATATGTTGGGTTAGATCATAATTGCTACGCTGAGCAATCCCCTCTAGTTCACTGACTCCAAAGGGAAATTCATATTCAATATCAGTACAACCCTTAGCATAGTGGGCCAACTCGTCAGGCGCATGGGGACGAAGACGCAGTTTGTTTTTTTGGACTCCTAAGCTTAAAAACCACTGATAACGCTGATCAATCCAATACTCGTACCATTTTTGGCTTTCACTATCCTCAGGTTTAATAAAAAACTCCATCTCCATTTGTTCAAACTCTCGCGAGCGGAAGATAAAATTGCGAGGGGTGACCTCGTTACGAAAACTCTTCCCAATTTGGGCAATGCCAAAGGGAATTTTTTGACGACTAACGCCTTGGATATTTTTAAACTGAGTGAAAATACTCTGACAGGTCTCCGGCCTAAGGTAGGCTACACTAGAAACATCCTGCACCGCACCCACATGGGTCTGAAACATAAGATTAAACTGACGAATATCAGTAAGCTCCCCCTCGCCCTTTCCTTCTTTAGCACAAGCTTGCACCGTCAAAGAGGGCTTATTAGGACAAGGCAAGCTATCGATATGATCGGCCCTAAAACGGCCCTTACAGACCTTACAATCCACTAAAGGATCGGAAAAACTTTTGACATGACCACTGGAGACCCAAGTCTGAGGATGGGCAATAATACTGGTATCCACCCCCACCACATCGGAGCGAAAACGCACCATATGGTCCCACCAAAGTTTTTTAAGGTTATTTTTGACCTCCACACCTAGGGGGCCAAAATCCCAAAAACCATTAATTCCTCCATAAATACCACTAGAGGGAAAAACAAAACCACGGCGCTTAGCCAAACTAATTAACTCATCCATGGCCGCCCGACTAGCACCCGCCCTAGAGGTGGTCAAGCTAAAGGCCCTAAGTCCTCCCCTCCTTTTTTTATTTGCATTTTTTCTCTGATCCCTCTTTTATAACTAGTGCTATGAA
>JAGRNM010000244.1 GCA_020440745.1 Deltaproteobacteria bacterium | reverse complement strand
ATCTATTTATTTCTACTTCAGTTCATTCATTTAAAAATTTCCTTAGCCTTTTTTAAACATTCTCGCTAATCCCCCCTCCATGCGTTATTTGCCTCAAACTCCAGAAGAAATTACCTCCATGTGCCAAAAAATTGGTGTCTCTGAGGTCGATGAACTCTTTCACGTCATCCCGGAGCACTTGCAACTTAAGGGCCTGCTTGATTTACCAAAGCCTTTAAGCGAGGCCGAACTCACCCAAGAGCTTAAGTCCATGAGCCGCCAAAACCAGTCTGTGGATAACTTGGCCAGTTTTTTGGGAGGGGGCGCTTATCATCACTATGTGCCCGTGGCGGTGACTTCTTTAATTAGTCGGGGGGAGTTTATGAGTGCTTATACTCCCTATCAGCCGGAGATCTCTCAAGGGACTTTGCAGTCGATTTTTGAATTCCAAAGCATGATGGCTTCCCTAACAGGCATGGAGCTTGCCAATGCTAGCAACTACGACGGCGCCAGTGCGGTGGCCGAAGCAGCCCTCATGGCCATGCGCGTGACTAAGCGCTCTAAGATTTTGGTCAGTCCTAGTCTTCACCCCCAATACCGGCAGGTTTTGGAGACTTATTTAGAAGGGGTAGAAGCTGTGATCGAGACTTTAGCCCAAGAGCCCGAGAGCGGGCGGGTGCAGGTGGCTTCTTTAAAGGAAAAATTAGACGAGACCGTGGCGGGAGTGATTATTCAATCCCCCAATGCCTTTGGAGTGGTAGAAGACTTTGAGACTTTGGCTGGGATCACTAAAGAGGCCGGGGCACTTTCCATTGCCGCCTTTAGCGAGGCTTTGAGTTTGAGTTTTTTAAAATCCTTTGGATCGATGGGGGCGGATATTGTGGTGGGCGAGGGGCAGTCTTTAGGTAATTTTCTTAATTTGGGCGGGCCTTATTTGGGTATCTTTGCCACCTTAAAAAAATACGTGCGCCAAATGCCAGGCAGGCTTGTGGGAGAGACCACGGACGCTGCGGGTAAACGGGGTTTTGTCTTAGTCTTATCCACGCGGGAGCAACACATCCGCCGAGAAAAGGCCACCAGTAATATTTGCACCAATCAGGGGCTTTGTGCGCTGACCACGGCAATTTATTTGTCCCTGATGGGACCTCAGGGTATGGATTACTTGGCCAAGATTAATTTTTCTTATGCAGAATTTTTAAAAGAAGCCTTATTAAAAATTCCGGGAGTGAAGTTAAAATTTTCAGGCGCGACCTTTAATGAATTTGTGATCGAGTTGCCTAAGCCCGCCAGTGAAGTTTTGGCTAGGCTCTTAGAAGCAGGAATTTTGGGGGGGATTGATTTAGGAACTTGGGATAAGACTTTAAAAAACTGTCTATTGGTTTGTGCCACCGAGATGAATACGAAAGCACAAATGGAAAACTACGGGAGGTATTTAAAAAAATTGCTCTAAAAAATATCCTCTTAACTAAGTAGTAAGCCTGGCAGCGAAAATAAAATAAGTGGAATATTATAAGTATTTAAAATTTAGCCCTGATGATCAAAAAAAATTAAGATTTCTTATAGCAACTATTTTTAATAACAGTCGAAAATTAGTACAATCTATCAAAAACAATAAGTTCTTAGGACTTGTTTAGTATGACAAAAATTTGCATTGGAAAAATCATTGACCGTAGCTATTCTGCATTAGAGGAGCCTGCGGAAGAGGCTATCAGTCAAGTTAGAAACTTAATTTCAGAAGATAAAAAATCAAGGATTAGCATCACCTATGATGAAGTATGTCTTCATAAAATCGAGGACTCCCAAAATCCTGGAACTACTTATGGCGTGATTAAAACTGGTCCTACTATACCTAGAAGCCCTGTAACCTATCATCCTGATATTTTTATCGAAGATGAAACACCCCGTAGGCTTGAGGATATAATTGGTGCTAGATCTCCAGAAGATTTTGAGATTAAGCACGTGGATGTTGAAAACTTCCGTAAAGCTGAAAAAATAATTATTGAGACTCGTCAAAAACTTGATGCAATTGATCAAGAAGAAAGAAGTAAAATCAAAAAGTCGAGTAGGTTTTTGGGGGAGTTTAGGACTAGAGTCAGAGACTGGGCAGCCTTTAGTTTTGGGATCGATAGTGAGGACCTTACTTATCGGGAGAATGACCAAAGCCTGAAAGATTTTGGGGAGTTTGGAATCTACTCGATCATTAGGCCCGATCTTTTCATCTTTTCTGTTCCTGTACTTTTGGGAGCTACCTGGCATGGCTTAGATCATTACTTCGGTCCAAAAGAAGTCCAAGAGTAATTTTTCATTTACTCTAGCTAAGACTCTAAGTTATTCAAACAACAAAAAAGATACAATTAAGCATTCATGGAAGAATTTAATAAAAAACGCCAAGGCCCTGGCAAAAGGGGCATGATCTTTGCTGAGCCCACTATCTTTGAGCGGGGGGCTAAAGGCCGTCAGGGATATAGCCTACCCGAGCCGGAGTTAACTTTAAAAGATCCGCAAAAAACTTTTCCAAAAGAGTGGCTCAAACAAGACAAAGCTCTTTTGCCAGAAGTAAGTGAGCTGGATGTGGTGCGCCATTTTACTCGCTTAAGCCAATGGAATTATAGCATTGATACAGGCTTTTATCCCTTGGGATCTTGCACCATGAAGTACAATCCCAAGCTTAACGAAGAAATCGCTCGCATGAGCGGTTTTGTCAAAATCCATCCCGAGCAGCCAGCCAAGACTATCCAAGGCGCTTTAAAACTCATGTGGGACTTACAAAATTATTTGGCAGAGATTAGTGGTATGGAC
>JAGRNM010000243.1 GCA_020440745.1 Deltaproteobacteria bacterium | reverse complement strand
CGGTTTTATGGCCTGCTTTTTTTAGGATTTCTCCAATTAAACAAGTAGTGGTCGATTTGCCATTGGTGCCGGTGATGGCAATTAATTTAGCTGATGGATTATTTTTTTGTTGAAGCTCGTAGGCAAGGTCGAGTTCGTTTTCTATTTTTAGACCAAAGTTTTTAGCTTGAAGAAGGCTTGGGTGATTAAGAGGGACACCTGGACTAACAAAAAAGCGTTTAAGCTTAGAATAATCTTTAAAATCTTGAGGACTTATTAATTGAGTAAAATACGGCTTGGACTTAAAACGGTTGAGGTCTCCATCGTCTAATCCCCAGACGGAGTAGTTTTGTTGTGAAAAATACTTGGCTAAGCTTTGGCCCACTATACCAAGGCCTAAGATTGCAATATTGGAGGAAGAGGTCATTTTTAATCTACCTAATTTTTAGAGTCGCCAGTGATAAGATAGCTAAGATTAAACTAATAATCCAAAAACGCACAATGACTTTGGATTCACTCCATCCCTTAAGTTCAAAGTGGTGATGCAGGGGTGCCATTCTAAAAATTCTTTTTCCTGTTAATTTAAAAGATAAGACTTGGGTAATGACTGAGACGGTCTCTAAAACAAAAATTCCGCCAATTAAAATTAATAAAATTTCTGCTTTGGCGATAAGCGCAACAGTGCCCAAGACAGCGCCAATGCTTAAAGACCCCACGTCTCCCATAAAGACTTGAGCTGGGTGGGAATTAAACCAAAGAAAACCAATTAAAGCTCCCATCATGCTTGCACAAAAGACGGTTAGTTCTCCGGTGCCGGGGGCCGAGGCTACTCTTAGATAGTCGGCAATTTTGGCGTTGCCAGCTACATAAAGCAATAGGCCGTAAGCGCCAAAAGCAATAATATTGGGTCCGGTGACTAGACCATCGAGGCCGTCGGTTAGATTAACGGCGTTAGAGGTGCCCACAATGACTAAAAAGATTAAGGCTAGATACCAATAGCCTAAGTCAGGGTGAATGTCTTTTAAGAAGGGAAAGTGTAGCTCGGTAGAAAAATGACAATATTCGATTAATAAAAAGCCAGCACTTAAGCTGAGAATAGCCTGGAGAGAGAATTTAGTTTTAGCTCTTAATCCTAAGTTACGTTTTTTGACTACCTTAAGGTAGTCATCAATAAACCCAAGAGCACCGTAGCCTAGCAAAACAAAGAGTACGGTCCAGACATAAGGATTGTTTAAATTAGACCATAGGAGTGTGGAGACGCTTAAGGCCAATACGATTAAGATTCCCCCCATGGTGGGTGTTCCACCTTTGACTTGGTGGTGTTCTGGTCCTTCTTCTCTAATAAATTGTCCAGCTTTAAGTCTTTGTAGAAAAGCAATAAAGCGCTTACCAAAAAGTAGATAGATTAAAAGAGAAGTCATGAGGGCGCCAAAGCTTCTAAAAGTGATATACTTAAAAAGATTAAAAGCACTAAAGACATCGCTTAATGGATAGAGTAGATGGTAAAACATTTTTCTAATTAATTAGTTGTTGGTTGTTGGTTTTAATTTTGGGGATTAGTTTTTCTAGTTGGTTAACTCTAGAGCCTTTTAATAGTATATAATCAAAGTTTTTAAAAAAATCTGTTCCTAAGTTTAGGGCTTCTTGGACTGTGGTAAAACTTTTTCTTTGCTTAGAGGGCATGCCAGCTTGCATGGCGCCTTGATCGATGAGTTTTCCCTCAGGTCCTAGGCTGATTAAAGCGTCTAGTTCTAGTTTGGCGACTTCTTGACCAATGTTTTTGTGGGCTTGTGAGCTGGTTTCTCCTAGTTCGGCAATGCTTCCTAAGATGGCTAGGTTTTTTTTATTTTTGCCTAAGGATTTTAAGGTGATTAAAGCAGAGAGCATGCTTTCTGGATTAGCATTATAAGCGTCATTTAATAGTAGGCGTCCTTCTCCTAGTTCAAGAACTTCCATACGACCGGTGCTGCCTTTAAAATCTTTTAAAGCTTGTAGTCCTTTCTCGGGTTGGATGCCTAGATGTCGGCCAATCGCTAAGGCGCTGAGCACATTGTCCAAATGATGGATGCCAAGCAGGGGAAGATGGACTGAGTTTTGTTTGATTTTAAATTCGGTGCCTAGTTTGCCTTTTTGATAAGAGATTTGGGCTTCTCCCCATAAGTCACTTTCTTGATTACCATAGTATTCTTTTTTTGCAGGAGTGTTCATTTTAGCAATCCAAGGATCTCTTAGGTTAATGAGAGCAGTGGCTTTTGGGTCCAATCCAGAAAAAAGTTCGGACTTAGCTAAAGCTACTCCTTGAATGCTTTTTAATTTTTCTAAATGGGCAGGGGCGATTCTAGTAATAAGGCCTGCGGTAGGCTGGGTAATTTGTGTCAGTCTAGCGATTTCTCCAAAGTCATTCATGCCCATTTCGATTAAGGCTACTTCGTGATTTGGGTTTAAGTGAAAAAGAGTTTTGGGGACCCCAATTAAATTATTAAAATTTCCGTAGGTAGCGTGGACCTTAAAATAATTTTCTAAAAGGGTTTTAGTTAGGTCTTTGGTAGTGGTTTTTCCGTGGCTTCCTGTAATGGCAAGAATAGGGATAGAAAATTTTTTTCGATAAGCTTGGGCTAGGTCACCTAAGGCTTTTAAACTGTTTTCTACTAATAAAAGAGGAGTATTAGGGCATTGGCTTTTAATTTTTGAAGCTTGGCTTTTTTCTGCTACCAATCCAATAGCGCCTTTAAGGATAGCTTCTTTAGCAAAGTCATGGCCGTCTTGTTTGCCTCTTAGACAAAAAAATAATTCTTTAGGTGCAAGT
>JAGRNM010000242.1 GCA_020440745.1 Deltaproteobacteria bacterium | reverse complement strand
ATGATAGCTTTGGAGCTTGGCGCGAAGAAACTCTAGGGGGTCACCTTGGTGTTTTTGAATTTTAGTTTTTTCTTTCCAAGTGATTTGAGAGCCTAAGCAAGAAAAAATTGCCTCGGGCTGGGTTCCCATAAAACTATAACGTCCCCAGCGCTCGCCACCTTCCATGCTTTCTAATAAAAAGCGCTCGCTAGAGCCTTGGCTAAGCTTAAGAAAAGCGCTGACCGGCGTATCAAGATCCGCAGGAATCTCTAAAACCAAAGGGATTAAGTCTCCTTTTTGGCTTAAGCGATGAAAATCTTTAAAAGAAAGAAGTGACATAGACTTGGAATTAACACAGGGAAGAAACGGGGTCAATTTTGACTTAAAACTTAAAAAACCGATTTGCCTGGACATAGTATAGAACAACCCTTATGCCCAAAATTAAATAAAAATAAATTCAAGGTTCAAAAAAAAACAAGCTACTAGGTCAAAATAACGAGATTAAATCATGCCTGACTTTTCGCCATTCATGATTGCCAGAGTCCAAATGGCCCTAACCCTGGGGTATCATATTATCCTAGCCTGCTTTGGAGTGGGGCTGCCTGTCTTATTAATGGTCGTTGAATGGAAGTATTTAAAAACCGGCAATATTATTTGGAAAACCCTAGCCCAAAGATGGGCCAAAGTTTTTGCTGTCTTATTTGGAGTGGGCGCTATCTCCGGCACAGTACTTTCTTTTGAGCTGGGACTTTTATGGCCTAAGTTTATGGGAACCTTTGGGGCGGTGATTGGGCTGCCTTTTTCCTTGGAAGCCTTTGCTTTTTTTATGGAGGCTATCTTTGTCGGTATCTATCTTTATGGATGGGATAAGCTTTCTCCCAAAGCCCATTGGCTGACTTCGATTCCTATTGTGATCTCTGGTTTTGCTTCGGCTTGGTTTGTAGTGACGGCCAATGCCTGGATGAATTCCCCTCAAGGTTTTGTCTTAGAAAATGGTATCGCCACCCAAATTAATCCCTGGGAAGCCATGCTAAACCCTTCCACCGGCGCCCAAACCGCCCACATGATTATTGCAGCTTATATGGTCTCTGGTTTTGGAATCGCCTCTATTTATGCCTTTACAAAACTTAAAGGGCGTTGGAGCCAATATCACCAAAAGGCCATGGTGACAGGCTTAATCCTAGGTATTGTTTTTACGCCTTTACAAATGATGGTGGGCGACTGGTCCGCTAAGGTGGTGGCTACCACCCAACCCATCAAGCTAGCTGCCATGGAAGGACAATTTGAAACCAAAAGCTTTGCTCCCCTACGCATCGGCGGCATACCCGACGAAAAAAGCCAAAGCACGCCTTACTCCTTAGAGATTCCAGGATTATTATCCTGGCTAAGCTACGGAGATTTTAATGCCGAGGTCAAAGGCCTAAAAGACTTTCCGTCCGAACTCCATCCTCCTGTTGCTGTGGTGCATATTGCCTTTCAGATTATGGTGGCGATTGGATTTTTTTTATTTCTTCTTAGTGTGATTAGCATCATTGCTTGGGTTAAAAATAAAAGACTTCCCCAAAATAAACTCTATGTGGGTTCCGTCGCTTTATCGGGCATTTTATCAATCCTCGCACTTCAGGCGGGTTGGATTGTCACCGAGGTAGGAAGGCAACCCTGGATTGTTTATAACGTAATGAAAACCTCAGAGGCTGTGACCGACTCGCCAGGGATTCTTTATGTCTTTATCGCCACTCTGGCCATTTATACCATCTTAAGTGTAGGACTCTTTTTTGTATTAAGAGCGCTAGCCAAAAGGCCATTACCACAGGGGGTGATTGATCATGGCTGAATATGGACTCTTAATCTTGATTATCTTAGGGCTTAATTTATACCTTACCTTAGGTGGAGCTGACTTTGGCGCTGGTATTTGGGAATTTAATTCTGCCTTGCAGTCTTCGGATGAAGAGCAAGATTTTATCTACAAGGCCATTGGCCCGGTTTGGGAAACCAATCACGTTTGGTTAATTTTTGTGATTGTGATTTTATTTTCGATCTTTCCCTTAGCCTTTGCTATTCTTTGTAAGGCCTTATGGCCTCTTCTCTTATTAGCTCTTGCCGGTATTGTTTTTAGAGGAGCAGGCTATGTCTATCGATCCTATGCCGTGGGCTTAGAAGGACACAAAAGAGTCTGGGAAATGGTCTTTTCCTTAGGCTCTACCATTACTCCTCTTTGTTTTGGAATGAGTTTTGGAGCCATTGCCTCAGGACAACTACTGGACCCCACTGCAAGGATTAGCCCTTGGCTTTCCCCTTTATCCATCTTTTGTGGTTTCTTTTTTGTAGCCATGTGCGCTTTTTTATCGGCGGTTTATTTAACCCGAGAAGCTCACAATCAAAAATTAGATCAACAAATCAAAATATGGAAAAAACGCGCCTTAGGTATTGGTTTGTGGATGGGCTTTTTATCTTTGGCAGGTATTGGAGTCGTAGCAACCGATGCTCCAGCGCTTTGGGATCGATTTATTCATAGCTCTTGGCTACTGCCTTTTATCTCTGCCGCTGCTGGCATCTCAGCGCTTTTTTCCTTATGGAAAAACTTTTTTAACTCAGCCGTGTTCTTATCAGTTTTGGCGATTAGCAGCATCATCTGGGGTTGGGCATTGGCTCAATTTCCCTACCTTGTATTGCCGGATGTTTCTTACACAGATTATTTAGCCCCTAAAGAAGTTCTAAACCCTATTTTCTACGCCATGATCTTTGGATTTGTTTTATTAGTGCCTGCCTTATTTTTTCTTTTTTATATTTTTAAAAAAAGTGAAAGA
>JAGRNM010000241.1 GCA_020440745.1 Deltaproteobacteria bacterium | reverse complement strand
CCACCATAAAACTACCTAAGGGCAAGAGGCTATTTCTAGCCATTTTTCCCGTCAACATTAAGGGAAGACTGCAAAACAAACCCAAAATAGAACCCAACCAAAGAGACCAAAGCACACCTTCCACACCCAAAAAAGCTCCTAACATGGCTGCTAATTTAATATCGCCACCTCCCAGTCCCGCTTGTCCCTTCCATTTTTCATAAGCCCAGGCCAAAAACAAAAGTAAGCCAAAACCAGCAAGTGCCCCCCAAAAAGACTGCAAAAAAACTTGCCACCATAAGGCTGGCGACCGAATATGCTCAAAAAAATAAGCATCCATCAAACGCACTACAAAGCCTACTAAAATGCCTGGCAAAGTAATCACATTGGGCAAAATCCGATGCTTAAGATCCATAAAAAATAATAAAGTCAAAGGCGCTACAAAGCTAAGTGCCCATAATAAAAAACGCCACTCTGGTTTAAGACGAAAAAAACTTAAGACTAAAATTAATCCCGTAGTAAGTTCGATCAAAGGATAAAAGCAACTCAACTTAGCCTGGCAGAAAGCACAGCGCCCCTTTAAAAATAAAAAACTAAAAACAGGAATATTTTGCCACCAAGCAATAGTCTTGCCACAAGAACGACAAAAACTACGAGGTTTGACCACTGATTCACCGGCCGGTAAACGCACCACTACTAAGGCAAAAAAACTACCCAAAATCAGCCCAAAGGCCAAAACCAGACTCCAATGAAAAAAAATGTTCAATCGAAAGATATTAAAAATAAAAAGAGGTTAATTTATTAAAACCCTACTTTTTAAGATTAAAGCTTTATGAAGAGAAAAACCATCAAAAACTCGATGGCTAAAGAAGTCGCCCATAAGACTATCCATCAATAAACAAAGAAAATCTTAAGCACTAACAAAGTCCAATTGGGGTTTTTTAGACAAAAGCCCAGCTGCCACAGCTTCGTCAAAAAGACGATGCACAGCTTGGCGCCCCCTTTCGCCGTAGTCCACGGTTAAATCATTAACGTACATGCCCACAAAATCATCGGCAGTCTTAGGATCCATCCCGCGGGCAAAACTAAGAGCATAGTCCAAGGCCTCTTGACGATGATCCAGAGAATAACGGATGGCTTCTTTTAAAATTTTGGCTACTTTTTTACAGGTCTCTGCGCCCAAATCCCGACGCACTACATTACCTCCTAAAGGAAGAGGTAAGCCTCCCGTTTTTTCCTGCCACCACTTGCCTAAGTCTACTAAACAGTGCACTCCCTCCTGAGCATAGGTCAATTGTCCTTCATGAATAATCAAACCCAAGTCTACCTTACCTTCTTTAACCGCCGGTAAGATCTCATCAAAGGGTAAGACTTTTACAGACACATGGGGCTCATAAAGCTGCAAAGCCAAATAGGCAGTGGTTTGCTTACCAGGGATAGCAATGGTTTTTTCTTTAATAACCGAAAGATCTTGAGGCTCACGACTAATAATCATGGGACCATAACCATCTCCCATAGAAGAACCGCTATCTAACAAAGCGTAACGGTCAGCCACATTAGGATAGGCATGAAAACTAATGGCGCTAACTTCATAAACGCCTTCTAAAGCTTTTTGATTAAGGGTCTGAATATCACTTAAAGTATGCTCAAAGATAAAACCTGGTGTGGGAATTTTTTCCTTAGCCAAGGCATAAAACATGAAAGCGTCGTCACTATCGGGGGAATGGGCAATATGAATTTTTTCAACTGTCATAGAAAGGCATGAGTTTTTGCTCCTTACTACATTGTCCGACAAAAAGAATGATGATTTAGAAATCAAAAATACGAACAATCAATAACAAACAAAATTAGTCTCCCATAAACTTAGGTCTTGTCTTAGCACCCAAAAAAGCCTCAAATCCCCTTTTAAAATCCTTAGTCTTACTAAGCTCTAAGAGAGCCTCTCTCTCCGCTTGTAAATGTTTCTCTAAAGAAGTACTTCCCGCTCTGTCAATTAAAGTCTTAGTTTTAGACAAGGCCAAAGTAGGCCCATTTCCAAAATAAAAGGCTAAATTTTTGGCTTCTGTCCTTAATTGTTGCAAGGATATCACACCACTAATCATACCCATCTCAAGAGCTTTTTTGGCACTGATACTTTTACCAGTCATCATTAATTCGGCAGCTTTTTTAGGGCCTACCAGCCTAGTTAAAGTATAGCTAAGTCCAGCATCGGGGCTAAGACCCACATTAATATAGGCAGTAGAAAAACTAGCCTCTGGAGAAGCTAAAATAAGATCACAGGCCAAGGCCAAACCAAAACCCGTCCCTGCTGCCCGTCCTTGCACAGCGGCCACCAAGGGTTTTTCTAAATTTTTTAAAGTTAAAAGAACTTGCTCTAATTTTTCGATGGCAGTCAAAAAACTATTGTGACCCTCTTTAAGATAACCCTCCACCTCTTGAGGATCATAACCAACGCAAAAATCCTTACCCTCGGACATCAGCACTACCGATCTAACCCGAGAATCCTGAGCTGTTTTAAGAGCTTCCAAAAGCTCCGTACCCATTAACTGATTATAGGCATTACCCTGAGCGGCTCGATTAAGATAAATAAAAGCCACAGGCGCTTCAAACTCAAAACTAAGGGTTTTTAAGTTTTTTTTCATGAGTCAAAGTTAAGGATAAAACTTGTTAAAAATATTATAAAAATATTACAAAAGACACTAAGCTTAAGTGCTAGTTTTAATTAAAGAGCACTCCTTATTCCCCTTTGTAGCATAGGAGCTTTTTCATGCAACTATCAAGTTTTTTTATTAAACAGCTAGAAGTTGGACCCATGGAA
>JAGRNM010000240.1 GCA_020440745.1 Deltaproteobacteria bacterium | reverse complement strand
AAGCGTGCGGAGTATTTTGCAGGCTTTGCCTTATTCAGAGTTGGCCAAGGAGGAGGTCTTAGATTTTATTCAAGAGACTCCCGGGCTTTTGATTTTAGACGTTAGAGGGGATGGGGGATGGAATCAGGGGCATCTTCCCCAGGCTAAGCATGTGCCTGCTTCGGAACTTTTTGGTCGTTTAAATGAGTTGCCGGATAAGACACGTCCAATTTTGGTTTTTTCTGCCAACGGCAATACTTCTGTTTCGGTCTGCCAGCTTTTAGCTAAAGAAGGTTATCTTTATATTTTTAATGCCTTAGGAGGAATGGCTGCTTATTCGGGAGATCTTATCAGACCTAAGATAGAACTCAGCGATCCCAAAGAGGTTTTAGGTTCCAACCCCAAATTAATTGCGAAGGTTTTGGAGGTTTTAGATCGAGATGTTCGTCCTGGTTTAAAGCGGGATGGAGGAGATATTAAGGTCTTGGAAGTAGAAGAAGGTTTGGTAAAAATTAAAATGGTGGGAGCCTGTGTGGGTTGTGGAGCACAACAGAGAACCGTAGATTTTGGCATTGCTGAACATCTTAAAAAGCTTATTCCGGAGATTAAAAGTGTAGAGGATGTTAGTCGAGTCACTTTATTATCAAAAGTTTAGACTTTTAAAAAAGATATCCTCTTGTTTATTCAGAAGTTTTAAAACTTTATCCACAAAGTTTTCCACAAAGCTAGACATGCTGCATTATTTTGTGATAAATTAGGCCTCCTTTTTAGAGAGGGGTTTTCCATTTGGGTGAGGATTTAGTCTAAAATCAAAGGGGGTGTCTTATGTGGAGTGTGGAGGAGAAGCATCAGTCCAGTTTCTTAGATCATTTTTTAAGAAGAAGTGAATTTTCTCTATTTCTTCCATCTGTTTTGTCTTCCAGAAGCTTAAAATTGCAGTCTTGGAGTTATTTAGTTTGGTTATGGCTTTATCGCTTTGGCAGACCTTTTAAAGTGGCTTAAAAGGAATGCTTGCCTTTAAGAATAAACTGTGGATAAGTAAATAAGTACTTGTTTTTAAGAGAGAAGAAATCCCCAAGGACCTGGGAGGACCTGTGAATAACATTAAATCTTATCCAGCTCGGTTAAGAGCTTTATTAAGTATAGCTTTTGCTCTTTTTTTAGGCTTGATCGCTTTTACTCAAGTGCAAGCCTTAGAAGATCAGGGGGCAAGTGCTTCCTCAACTCAGGACAGGACAGTTTCGGAGGGTGCTGAGGCGGCTAAAGAGGATTTTAAACAACTAGGCCAGCATTTTAAGAGCTTTGGAGGCAAGGTTAAGGGCTTTTTTCAAGAAGCGGGGCATCCTTTTAATTCAGAGGCTTCTGGCGCTGCTACTTCTTCTGATGGAGTGGTAGAAAAGGATTTGGGTCAATCACCTAGTCCTACAACAGAGGCTAAGGTAGAAGATCATGGAGAAGCTTCTCAGCTTCAGCCTTTAAAGTCACCTTCTCAACCCGTGTCTCAAGGCTCTCTTGATTCGGTGGGTAATGAAGTCGAAGAAGACGTTGTCTTTTAAATAAAGTTTAAAAAAAACTCTTCCTTAGAGGAGATTTTTGGAAAGGGCGCTTACTTCCAGGGCGTCCTTTTTTTTATTAAGGTCATTTAAGCTTGGGCTAGGAATTGAGCTATTCTTTTTAAGCCTTCTTGGATGCCTTCTTGGGAGGTGGTGTAGCTAAAACGCACTAGCCCCTCTCCTTGTCGACTAAAGTCTAAGCCTGGCGTCAGAGCTACCTTGGCTTGTTGAAGTAGTTGGCTGCAAAATTCTAAACTATTAGGATGAAACTTTGAGGATTGAGCCAGTAGATAAAAGGCTCCTTGAGGTTCGCCTAGGATAGGAAAATTGAGTTCTTTTAGGCCTTTTAATAAGAGCTCGCGGCGTATTTTTAATTCTTGTCTCATGAATTCTTGCTCTTTTTGTGTCTTCTGGAGGGCTGCAATGCCTGCTTTTTGCACAAAGGTGGTGGTGGAGATAAATAGGTTTTGGCTTAGTTTTCGTAAAAGCTCAATAAAATGGAAGGGAGCAATGAGATAGCCAAGTCGAAATCCCGTCATGGCATAGGCCTTAGAAAAACCATTAATAACAAAAGCTTGGTCGGTGAATTCTAAAATGGAGTGTTCTGGTTTTTCGCTTAAACCGTGATAAACCTCATCGACGATTAATCTAAGGGGTAGGTGAGCTAGTTTTTTTAAGTCTTGGGAGGAAAGTATTTGCCCTGTGGGATTGGCAGGTGAGCCTAAGAGTAGAGCCTTGCTTTGGCTTTGGATAGATTCTTTTAAGTGGTCTACATTAAGGTAAAAATCTTGTTTGGCTGAGCTACTTTGGTAGGAAATGGAGGCTTGTAGATATTTTAGGAAATTAGGATAGCAAGGATAGTAGGGTTCAGGTAGTAGAACCTCATCTCCTGGGGATAAGACCACGCTTAAAGCTAAGAGTAAGGCTGGAGAACTACCAGAGGTGACAAAAATTTGATCAGGGTGGACCGTGACTTGGTAGCGTTCTAGGTAATGTTCCGCAATGGCTTCTCTTAATTCTAGCAATCCTTGGCAGTGGGTGTAGTGGGTTTCTCCCTCTTGAATAGCCTGGATAAGTGCCTCTAAGATTGGCTTAGGCGTGGGGAAATCGGGTTCTCCAATAGAAAAACTAATGACGTCTTTGCCTTGAGCTTGGAGTCTTTGGCTTTCTTCTAGCACCTCCATGGCTAAAAAAGGCTTAAGGTCTTTTAAATGGGCAGGAAAGTCTAGCTTTGTATTCATCTTTATTAATATATTGAAGGCTTGTCT
>JAGRNM010000023.1 GCA_020440745.1 Deltaproteobacteria bacterium | reverse complement strand
GGTTCATGCGCTTAGCCTTAGTGCTTTGGTTTTAGTCTTTAATACTTTTTTATTTTTTAGTTTAAGTTCTCAAAATCACGCTCAAGTACTGGAGAGTTTAAAAAATTTTGATGAGTCTAGTCCAGAGGCCAAGCAGGCTTTTATAGAGGATGCTCCCAAGATTCGTAAGCAATTGCTTAATATCTATTTAGCTCCTTATCGTTATTTAGGTGAATTTGATCGAGTTAATGTGATGAAGGTTATTTATGAAGAAAGTTTTGATTTGGACTTAAAACAAGATTTTTGGGTACAAAGGATTTTTAACCAAGTGGCTAGGCCTTTACTTTATGTGGGTAGTGGTGAGGGCATGATACAAGATCAGCATTTGGCTAGGAATTTGTATGAAGAGTTTTTTGATGGCGAAATCCAAGAATTAGAAAGAGAAGCCATCCGTCACGCTGTTCAAGCAACTTATTCAAGAGAACAAAGGGAAGCCGGCTTAATTAATATTGGAGAAGAAAAAGTCTTTTTAGAAAAACAAAGTTTGGACTTAAAGGAGCATGGTTATTGGGCGGAGTTAACTTTGAACGAAGTTTACTTTAATCCTGGCCACCAACAAGAAGAAGTTTTTTATCATTTTAAATTGCCAGAAGGAGCTGTGTTGACCGGTTTATGGTTAAGCGAGACTCCGAAAAAAACCCATGCTTTTCAGGTGGCAACTCGTGGAGCGGCTCAAAGGGTTTATAAAAGCGTTGTTCGTCAAAGGCAAGATCCAGCTCTTTTAGAGCAGGTGGGTCCTCGTCTTTATCGTTTAAGGGTTTTTCCTATTTTTCCCAATGCTTGGGAAACTAAGCAAAACCGTAAGATGTATCTGTGGATGAATGTTCAATTATTAAAGTCCGCTGAGGGAGACTGGAACTTGCCTATCCTAACAGAAAAAAGAAATGTCTATTGGAACGATAAAACCGAGTTTTTATTAAATGGAGAGGTGGTTAAAAAATCAGCTAGCTGGATGCCTGAACACCTAGCTTCTTCTGTTCATGAAGAAGCTAAATCCTTTAAGATTTCTTTAGCTAATCATACTTTAATAGCTAGCCCGGCTCCTGATTTGGAGACAAGTTTAAAGAGCAATGTGGCTGTGGTAATTGATAGTTCTTTTAGTATGTTTTCCCATCAAGAAAAGTTAGAAGAGGCTTTGGCTGCTTGGAGAATTTTAAATATTAAGCCTAAGCATCTGGATTTTTTTGTAGCCGGATCTAAGCAAGACAAAGTTTTAAAGTTGGCAAGTCCTCATTTGGATCCATCAGATTTTTTTGGAAATCTTAGTTTAAAAGACTTTTTACAAGAGATTTCTTCTATTCAAGATCAGTACGATCACATTGTATTTTTAACAGACAAATCCTTGTTTAGAGAGAATCTCAAAAACTTTGAAGTGGCTTTTAAAAAACCCCTTTGGTTTTATATGGTGGATGGAGCCTATCCCAGATCTCTTAGAGACGACTTCCTAGATCAACTTTATACCCAGGGTGGCTCTTTGGTGACTAGTCATGAAGAAGTTTTAAGGGAGATTGCCAAGTATGAAGCTTTAAGGAAAACGCTTAAGCTTTTAGCTTTGGAGGGCGCTTATGCTTGGAGTTTGGGCGAACAAACTGATTTAGCCTCTGAGTTTGAATCAAAGGCCTTAGCTGCTCAAGTTTGGATTAAGCATCAAATTAAAGAAGGTGCTTATAAAACTAAAGAGGAATTAGAAAGTATTCATGCCCTAGCCAAAGAGGCTAAGATTGTGACGCCTTATTCTTCTATGATTGTTTTGGTCAACGAAACCCAAAAGAAAATGTTAGAAGAAGCCGAAAATTCTAAGGATCGATTTAAGCGAGAGGTAGAAACTGGAAGGGAGATTTTAACCAATCCTCAAAGTCCCTTTGAAGTGACCGCAGTACCAGAGCCAGAAGAGTGGGCTTTGATCTTAGTGGCATTTATTTTAATTTTGTTTCATTTTTATAAGAAGGGTTATCGATTTAATTTTTCTGGTATTAAATTTTAATCCCGTTCGACATCAAAGATTTTACCTTCTTCGTATTGTTTTTGTAATTCTTGTTTAGAAATTTCTATGGCTGGCTTAGTATAATTAGCTTCTTTGTTTAGCGTATGGACTTGGCCGCGCGCTTCGGTTTCGTATAGATTTTCTAAGACAAGAACGCTCTTATCCTTAACTTCTACTACTTTTAAAGTAGAGTAATGATCTGTATTGGTTTTGTATTCGTAAACATCTCCAACTTGGGGTGAGGCAAGATACTCTTGGTTTGCTTTGTTTTCTTCTTTTAAAAAAATACCAAGAGCTACTCCGGCAAGGGCCAGAAGGCCTAAGCCCGTAAAGTGCCATCGGGGATACTGGACCGAAGCTTTTAATCGTTGAAATTGTCTTTTGAGATTATCAGGCATTTCTTTGACTTCTAAGGCATGAAGGCAATGGGTGCATTGACTAAAGCCGATTTTGCCTGCTGGAAAAAAAGGAATCCAAAAAAGATGAGCGTAACGTCCAAAGATGCTCATGTTTATGGTGCCTTGCTTATGGCATTGGGGGCAGGTCTCTCCAATAAGGTTTTTAGATTCAAGATGAGTGGCACGGGTTCCATAGATAATCATGGGATGATCCTTGTTTTTTAAGCTGATAGTTCAGTTTTATTATTTTAAATGGCTTTCGTTGGGAGAAGGAAAATACTTTTGGATGATTGTGCGTACTTGCCATTGCTGAGATTTATTTTTTTGTAAGATAGTATAGTTTTTTTCGTTTTCCACAAGTTTCCAGATGTTTCTAAAATCAAAAGCTTGTTTAGAGAAAAAAGCCTTGTCGGTTTTGTTATAATGATAAGAAAAATTAGCGTAGTTTTTGGGAGGATGTTTTTTAAATTTTTTTAATTCTCCTTTTTTAACTAATTGCCAGATTTTGCCTGCCTTATGGCTTATTAAATAAAAAGAATTTTTTTTGACAGGTCTTTCTAGATAATAGCGTAAACTTCCTTCTTTAGGATTTTTAAAGAATAGTTGGTCGGCATAGACTTCACCAAAACTAGGGTGATCACCAAGCCGGTCTTTAAATCTTTGGGAAGCCTCTTCTCTTATAGGCTTGTCTTCTATGTCTATCTTTTCCCAGCTTTGTCCGTAATCCTTAGAGTGATATAAAGAAGGCGAAGAGGCCTCTATTTCCCATTGGCTAATGGCCCAGAGATATTTTTGATCTAGGACAAAAAGCTCAAACAATCTTCCGTCAAAAAAACCTGATTGTTGCCAGGACTTTCCTTGGTTGGAGCTATTGAGGATAGAGGTTTGTATAATGTAACCATAGTCACCTTCTTGTAGGTCGAGAAAAATTAATAGGTTGTTTTCTGATAGGGCAAGAAGCCTAAGATGAGTGACTTTTATTATTTGAGAACGGCTAAACATAATGTCTGATAGAGTATCTTTTTCTAAATTAAGAATTTGGCTTAATTGATTAATGTGGCTTGGCAAAACCGGATCGTGGTTTTCAGCTTTTAAGGGGCATATAAGGATAAAAAAGATAAGCATAAAGCATATGCCTATCTTTGTGATGAAGTGTATTAATTTCATTTTTTTCTATTTAAGAAAGTTTAAAAGGAAGTGCCAAGTTCTAAGATAAAGGTTCCGTTTCTAAGGTCCGATCCTGTTAAGGGATCTTCTAAGCCAGCGATAAATTCTCGCCCCTTAACAATGACAGCATAGCCTAGACGGCCGGTGATGGGTAGTCCATAGCCAAGGACAAAGTCTCCACGGATTTCGGCGCCTACACCTAAGAGAAAATTATTAAAGTTAAGGTTGGTATTAAAAATGGTTCCATAGTCAGCAAAAAAAGCTAAGTGTACTCGTTTAAGATAAAAGGGTAAGGTGCCCAAGCCTCTTTGGGGATCTATTAAAGGCAGCCGGTATTCCCCACTAAAGAGCAGAGCTTTTTCACCGGCAAAAGTTACTTGTGGTAGACCTCTTAAGGTAAAAAGTCGAGAGCTTGGGGCTGTTAAAGTACCTTCTCCCAGTGCGCTTCCTAAACGAAAGGTGCCTTGTACCAAACGGTCTCCAAAGGTAATACCTCCTGCTACTCTTAAGGCTAAGCTGTGGCGCCAAGGTAGGACAAAGTACTGTCTTAAGTCGCCGCTAAAGATAACTTGTTCATTACTACTAGAAGAACCCAAAGCCGAATCTGTGATTTGAAGATCCATCCTCAATCGAGGTCCACTTTCTAGTCCAATGTCAGCGGGATGGCGTTGGGTGCGAGAATAATTATATTCAAAACGCACGCCGGAAAAACGTCCTAAGGACGGAGTCCTAATGGGGTTGGGTGGAATAATCGATTGGGCAGAGCGGTTTTCAAAAAAGTAAGAGCCACTAAAGGAGTGTCGTCCTGCTTTGTTACCGTCAATAGTAAAGCCCACACTAGCCAAACGGCGTTCTTCATAAAAACTTTCTCCAATTCCAAAGAGGTCTCCAAAGTTAACTACTCCGTCGACAAAGCTAGCAAATAAAGTAGGACGGTAGCGATGATAGCCATAGGTAAAAAATCCTCCTACAAAATTAGCATCACTGCGGTAGGTGGCGCCTCCGTACCAGCTATGGCGATGTAGAGGATCATAGCTTCCCGTGCTAAGACTAAGAATAACACTGCCATCGGTAAAAAAGATTCCAGGTAAGATATAGCGAGGAATAAAAAGTTTTTTAAAAGGATTGTATTTTTTACTTTCTAGGTCAGCTAATTGTTTTTCTAAATCTTGAGGAGGGATTAAAGCTTGGTCTTGAAAAGGCGGAGCTTGTTCAAGTTTTCTTTCAAAACTTGGGAGTTTTAGATATTTTTTGTTTTTATGGGTTAGGGTTAAACGCCTTAGATCAAAACCGCCTCCATGGTAGTATTGCACGTAGACTTGGTTGCCTAGAATTTGAGGTTTGAAAATACCCGTGATGACATTGCTTAGAGGATAAGTCTTTTTACTTTTTAATTCATAAACGTAAAGGTTGCTGATGCCCGATCGATCGCTAATAAAGTAAAGCTGGTTGCCATCTTGAGAAAATTGTGGGTGAAGTTCTAAACTAGCGTCATGGGTAAGGGCTTGGATGCTTTTATTTTTTATATTAAATAAAACTAAGTCTCTTTGTCCGTCTTGCCATAGACTGACGGCGATTGTTTTGCCGTCGGGGGAAAAAACTGGATGGCTATGCTGACGCCAGGTTTCTTCATCGCTGATTGCTTCGGACTTTTTAGTGTTTTTGTCATAGATCTTTAACTGAGTACGGCCGGCTAGGTTTTTGACATAAACAATTTGTTGTCCATCAGAAGAATAAGCAGGATGGTAGGCCCTTTCTCCGGTAGTTAGCTGAGAGCTTTTTAAGGTGTCTAAATCCAGTTCATAAAGATCGGAAAAATAATAATAGCGCTTGTATTGTCCTAGTTGAGAGTAAAGTAGTTTTTTGCCATCAGGCGAGATCCTTAGATCTTGACCGGAAAATTTCTTTTTGACTCTTTCGTCCTGACCATTTTGGAGATTAAGTCGACGGAGTGAAGTCCCATCATAGACGCTATCTTGGACGTAATAGAGCCATGTTCCGTCAGGACTTAGAGCTGGGTCCTTAAAGCTGATTCGACGATGGTCTTTTTCTTTTTTAACTTTTTTTAAAATCTCTGTTTCACTTAAGCCTTGAGCTTCTAAAGATACTTTTTGGCGAGTGTATTTTTCTTTGAGTTCTTTTTGCCAGTCTCGGTGAAGTTGATAAAAACTTTTTCCAAAGACTTTTTTGGCCTTAGAATTAAGACTAAAAAGCCAAAGGCTACTGCCGTATTTTTGAGAAAATTTATAAATTTTTTCTGGGCCGTATTTTTGAGCCAAATAATCCCAAAACATAGCTCCATAGAGATAGCCGCCATTATAGCGGGGCCAGTCAAAGGGTTGTCCTCCCATTTGGTCTAAGGCCAGAAACTCGTTATTTAAAATATCAGTGCGCAAGAGCATATGGGTAAAGCTGTGGTAAAGCCTACCAGCGCCGCTTTGACTTTCTTGTTGAGTGGCCAAACCTTCTCTTACCCAGATCGGAGTAAGACCGTTGGGAGCCACTAAGCGGCCAAAAAGATAACGCAGTACCTTGGCGCTTCCCTTAGCTGTATCAATATGTAGAATATGAACCAGTTCGTGGCGAAAGACTTCTTCTAGCCAGTGGTGATAGCGGGATAAATTGGATTCTGCATCGGGAGGAACCACGTAAAGATTAATCCAATTGTAGGGTAAAACGGTGGCAAAGCCATTGGGTTGGTCGGTGTTATCGGCCAGGGTAAGTTCGATTTTTCCCCAGGGTTTCCAATCAAAGCGAGGACTTAGTTCGGAGTAGACCTTTTCGCTGATCGTCACCATGGCCCTTGCGCTGGCTTCTAGTCCTTTGGGATAGTGAATATTAAAATGTTCTGTTTGAAGGGTATACCAGGGCACCTTGGGGTCATGGACAGCCCCTAGAGCTTGAGAAAAGGGATTAAGTAAGAAAAAAATTAATAAAAACAGGCCAAGGTGGTTTGCTTTCAAGGCTTGAGTCCTTTTTAGTTAATGATTTTTTGGACTTAAAAGGCAGATTTAAGTTTTTTAATCTAAAGAAAAGCTTAAATTTTGCCAAATTATTTATGTATTGACGCACCTTAGAGCTCAGGATAGGACAGGAGGCCCCCAAGTGGGTTTTCATTGATTATAAAAAAACAGGAGCTTTTGCCTTGTCTTTTGTTAAAGGTTTACAATGTCGGGAATGTAAGCACGGCTATGAAGTCGCGCCCATTCATGTATGTGAGTTTTGTTTTGGTCCCCTGGAGGTGGTTTATGACTATGAGGCTATCTCTAAGGTATTGACTAAAGAGAAAATTTTAAGCCGTCCTCCCAATATGTGGCGCTATCAAGAACTCATGCCCTTGGATCAAGAGCCCACTGTCGGTCGGGAGGTAGGCTACACTCCTCTCATTAGAGCAGATCGTCTGGCTAAGGTCTTAGGAGTCAAAGAGCTTTATATTAAAAATGATGCCGTCAACTATCCCACTTTATCTTTTAAAGATCGGGTGGTGAGCGTGGCTATTTCTAAGGCTAAGGAGTTTGGTTTTAAGACAGTGGGTTGTGCTTCTACAGGTAACTTGGCCAATAGTGTGGCAGCCAATGCGGCTTCGGCGGGTTTGGAGAGTTTTATTTTTATTCCTCATGACTTAGAACAAGGTAAGGTCTTAGGGACCTTGGTGTTTAAGACCAATTTAATTGGTATTAAGGGTAATTATGACGAGGTCAATCGACTTTGCAGCGAAATTGCCGCTAAATACCAATGGGCTTTTGTTAATATTAATATCCGTCCCTTTTATGCCGAGGGTTCCAAAGCCATGGCCTATGAGATTGTGGAGCAATTAGGCTGGAAGACGCCTCAACATATTATTAGTCCCATGGCGGGGGGGTCTTTGATTACCAAATTGTGGAAGGCCTTTAAGGAGATGGAGACCTTAGGTTTAATCAAAAAGAATACCGCTCGTGTTTATGGTGCTCAGGCCACGGGTTGTTCTCCCATCACCACAGCGGTTAAAAAAGGAAGCGAACTTTTTGAGCCTCAAAGGCCTAATACTATCTGTAAATCCTTAGCAATTGGTAATCCAGCTGATGGTTTTTATGCAGCTAGAGTGATGCGTGATAGTGGTGGTTGGGGTGAAGATGTCAGCGATGAAGAAATTATCGAAGCCATGAAGTTGCTGGCCAGCACAGAAGGTATCTTTGCTGAGACAGCTGGAGGAGTTACCCTTGGGGTGGCTAAGAAGTTAATTGAGCAAGGTCGTCTGCCCAAGGATGAGTCCATTGTGCTTTGTATTACGGGTAATGGTTTAAAGACTCAAGAGGTGCTTTTAGGTAAGTGTGGCGAACCTCAAATTATTGAGGCAAAGATTCGTCAGTTTGACGAACTCTATGAAAAAATGGGCGCTTAGTTGTTATTTTGTTTATTAAAAGTATTGATCTTTAGCCTTGACTGTATACTAACAAAAGACAAACAACAAACCTGCCTTTGCCAATAGAGAACCAATAAAAAGCAGAGGAGCTAATATGAGCAATATTATTAAAAGAAAAATTTATGTAACTTTTCCTACTGAGACCATCACGGATGCTATTATTTGTGACATGTACGATAAGTATAAAGTTCGTTTTAATATTCGTAGTGCTTCAGTGAATGACTCGGTAGGTTTAATTGCCTTAGAACTAGAGGCTGAAGAGCCTAAAATTATTGAGGCCATTGAGTATTTTCGTTCTCGCGGACTAACAGTAGAGCCTATTGAAATGAATGTGATGGCTGGTTAGTTTTTTGCCTTTAATCTTAAAATCCATGAAAGATTCTTCTATCATTCAGGCCATTGGCAACACGCCTTTGATCAAATTGTATTCGGTGACAAAGGATTTGCCCAAGAAAGTAGAAATCTATGCTAAGGCCGAGCTTCTTAATCCAGGTGGTTCTGTTAAAGATCGTCCTGCTTTACGTATGATTCAAGAGGGGATTCGTACTGGGGAATTAAGTCCAGGAAAGATTATTATGGATCCTACTAGCGGCAATACAGGGGTGGCTTATGCTATGATTGGTTCGGCTTTGGGTTATCGAGTAGAATTAGTAGTGCCTGAAAACGTCAGCCGGGCTCGTAAAGAGATTGCTAAATCCTATGGAGCTAAATTGACTTTTTCTTCTGCCATGGAGGGTTCGGATGGAGCGATTCGCCTGAGTCAAAAGCTTAAAGCCGAGAATCCTGATAAATATTTTATGCCTAATCAGTATAATAATCATCTCAATCCTCAGGCCCATTACGAGAGTACTGGCATAGAAATTTATGAACAAACCGCTGGTCGTATTACTCACTTTATTACAGGTATTGGCACTAGTGGTACGGTCATGGGAGTAGGGCGTCGACTCAAAGAATATTCTTCTGATATTAAAGTCTATGCTGCGGAGCCTGCGGAGGCTTTGCATGGTTTAGAGGGTTTAAAGCATATGGAAAGTTCCATTGTGCCAGGTATTTATGATCCTAGTCAATTGGATGGAGTAAGGCCTATTGCTACTGAAGTTGGTTATGAAATGACCGAACGTCTTGCTTTAGAAGAGGGTCTTTTTGTGGGTTATTCAAGCGGTGCTAATGTAGCAGCGGCTTTGGAACTGGCTAAAGATTTAAAAGAGGGTGTGGTGGTGACTATCTTGTGTGATTCGGGGACAAGGTATTTGTGTTGAAGTGTGCTTTTAGTTTTGGTTCATTTATTTTTTTGGAAAGTAAAAATGAAATTGCAAATTTCTAGCTATGTTTTAGACATGATGATTTATCATGCTGAAAAAGACTATCCTGAAGAAACCTGTGGGGTGGTAATAGGTCCTAAGGGTAAGTCCAAAGCTATTGGTGTTTTTCCCATTAAAAATATTCAAAATGATCTTCATCAAAAAGATCCCAAGCAATATAGTCGGGATGCCAAGACGGCTTATTTTATGGATCCTACCCAATTGCGCATAGTGGAAAAGGAAGCTGCTAAGAAAAATTTTGAAATAAAAATTATTTATCACTCCCATCCTGACCATGGAGTTTATTTTAGTGAAGAAGACAAGGCCATGGCCTGTCCTTGGGGAGAGCCTAATGATCCTAACTTGGCTTGGTTAGTGATTGGTGTGGCACAAGCTAAGGCTAATGGAGCTAGTCTTTTTTATTGGGATGAAGAGAAAAAAGATTTTTTAGAAAAAAACTTAAAACAGAATTTTAGATCAGAAAGGATTTAGTATGGCTAAAGTACGTATTCCGACTCCCTTACAAAAATTAGCAGAAAACCAAGCGGAGCTAGAGGTTTCTGGTACTTCGGTGAAAGAAGTTTTAGCTAATTTAGAGGCCAAGTATCCAGGTTTTCAAGAGCGTCTTTATGACGATAAGGGTCAGTTAAGGCGTTTTATTAATTTCTACGTTAATGAAGAAGACATTCGTTTTGCTGACGGTGAAGCGACTATTCTAAAAGAAGATGATGAGCTTTCTATTGTGCCTGCTATTGCTGGTGGTTGATCCTAGCTTGACTTAGTTTTTTTCTTCGGCTTTAAGCTTTTTTAGGCAGGGGTTTCCTAAGTAACGGAACCTATAAATAAGGAGAAGAAATGACGGATAAAAATCAACCCCTGACGGTAGGCCTTTTTGAGGAGCTTTTTGATAAGCTTTTTCAGAAGAATTTCGAGAAAAGCTTCGAGAAAAGCTTCGACAAAAGCTTTAAAAGAAGCTTTGATCAAAGTTTTGAAAGAAAATACTTAGAGATGCATGAAAAAGTAGCTAGGCCTGATTTTACCAAGCTGCTTTTTCAGTTTTATGATCAAATGATCGAACCTCAGTTTAAGGAAATGAGGGATTTTAGAGCGGAATTTCAGGAATTTAAAAACGAGTCTTTAAATCGTTTCGATGATCTTTATCAAAAGTTTGAAAGTTTAGAACAAGAGTATATCTTTTCTAATCATCAGTTGAAGCGTTTAGACCAAGAAACTGTCAAGCGAGATGAATTTAATGAGCTTAAAGAAAGAGTAGACAAGTTGGCTTCTTCTTAAGCTTAGTTCTTAATTTTAAACTCAATTCATAAGGAAAAGACCCATGAGTCAGACTATTAGCCCTCACGGTGGCACTTTAATTAATCGTATGGTCAGCGCCGAAGAAAAGTCAGCCTTAGAAGCTCAGTTAGCTGATCTACCTAAAGTGATTTTAAATGAAAGACAGCTTAGTGATCTGGATATGATCGCCTGTGGTGCGATGTCGCCTTTAGAAGGTTTTATGGGGAAAGCTGATTATGAGTCGGTAGTTAGCAAAATGAGATTAGCTAGTGGTTTACCTTGGTCTTTACCCATTACCTTAGCGGTTTCTAGAGACTTAGCAGAAAAACTAAAGATAGGGACGAAGCTGGCGCTAGCTGATGAATCGAATCAAGTTTTAGCCGTTTTGGATTTAACAGAAAAATTTAATTACGACAAAAAACAAGAGGCTAAAGAAGTCTATGGTACTGAGGAAGAAGCCCACCCTGGCGTGGCGGCTCTTTATGCTCAAGGCGAGGTGCTCTTGGCTGGTCCAGTAAGGGTAATCAAACGTTTAAGTTATGATTCCTTTAATGAGCGTCGTCAGGATCCTGAAGAGTTAAGAAAAATTTTTGAGGAAAGAGGCTGGAAGACCGTAGTAGGTTTTCAGACCCGAAATCCGATTCACCGCGCTCATGAGTATTTGCAAAAGTGCGCCTTAGAAATGGTGGATGGTTTATTAATTCATCCTTTAATGGGAGCAACCAAAAGTGATGATATTCCTGGTGATGTGCGAATGCAGTGTTATGAAACTCTTTTAGAAAAATACTTTCCTGCCGATCGTACTCATCTAAGCGTTTTCCCAGCGGCTATGCGTTATGCAGGTCCAAGAGAAGCGATCTTCCACGCTTTGGTACGCAAAAATTATGGTTGTACCCATTTTATTGTAGGTCGTGATCATGCTGGAGTGGGC
>JAGRNM010000239.1 GCA_020440745.1 Deltaproteobacteria bacterium | reverse complement strand
GTATAATTTTGTCCATCTAAGTCCGATAGATTAGCACCGTTGCCATTAATAATGGTAAAGTCTCCTAAGGCTAATCCGGTCACACTTTCATTAAAGGCAATAGTAATAGGAATAGGACTGGTACTAGTAGGGTCGCTAGCTGTAGAACTAATTACCACGCTAGGACCAGTACCGTCATAATTAATACTAAAACTATTAGAAGCTTCACTGGCATTACCAGCTTCGTCTTCGGCCACACCAGCTAAAAGGCTAGCGCCTATCACACCATCTGCTGAAGGAGTAATATCTACTGTGTATGTAATATTATTACTTGTAGAAAAATTAGAAAGCGAACCATTACTCACGGCAATATCACCCACCACAAAGGAACTCACCGCCTCACTAAAAGTAATAGTAAGAGAAATAGGACTAATATTACCAGGATCACTAGCTGAAGAACTTAAAACCACTGTAGGAGCGGTTCCATCATAAGTACGGCTAAGCGTATTAGAAGCTTCGTTGGTATTACCTGCAGCATCACTAACCAATCCAGAGCTTAGACTAATACTTACTTCCCCATCAGCTGAAGGAATTAAATTAACCGTATAAGTAGAACCACTACCCGATAAACTACTGACACTTCCTCCAACAGGCTCTAAGTCACTGACATCAAAATTAACGACAGACTCACTAAAAGTAATAGTCACTGGAATAAGACCATTTACCAAGCTTGCAGAAGAACTAGTAAGACTGACAGTGGGGCTAGTAATATCATAAGTAATCGTCAAATCACTTGCGGCCAAATTACTATTTTCCGATTCGTCTTGAGCAACATCAGCCCCCAAACTAAGGGTAATCAAACCCTCCCCTTCTGGACTTAAGCTAAAACTAAATAATCCATCTCCCAAATCAGTCAGATTGGAAGCACTAGCACCACTTACTGACAAATCGTTTAAATCAAAACCCGTCACACTCTCGCCAAAATCAACACGAACCGGTATAGAACTAAGATTAGTAGAGCTACCGGCCGTACTTGTCAAAACAGGGCTAGGTCTAGCATGATCGTAACTAAAACTTAAAACAGGAGTCTGAGCATTGGGTCTTCCTTGACTATCTTCTACTGCTCCTTCTGGTATACGGATTTGCAAAGTACCTGCCGACCCTTCAGGAATAGAAAAAAGCAAAGTGTAAATTTGGTTATCTTCGGTTTCAATACTTAACAAACTGACACTAGTATTTAGACTAGCAGGAAGACCAAGGCTACTAGACTCCGTAATAAGCTCCACATCGGACTCTGTAAAACCGCTCACCACACTTCCAAAATCAAGCACAACACTTAAAGCATTCACACTCAAAACCGAGCTCACTGTTTCATTACTAATAGGGGTTTCAAAACTCTCGGTAGTAGCTTCTGTGACACTACCCGCCCCCCCAGAAGCTCCCGGAGAACCCCCTCCTCCACAAGCGCTTAGACCTGTTAAGAAGAGGTAAAACAATAACAAAAATGAGTACTTATAAAATAATCGAGACATAGCCTAAAAAAATTAAGTCCATTTAAACAACAAAAAGATAGAACCCACCTCATCATTTTAAAGTATTTTAAACAAAGCTCAATAGCTTGACAGAAAGCTAGAGAGAATAATAACTCCCTCCTCCCCTAAAAGATTTAAAAAGTTTAATACTTACCAATCCTTAGTTTAAAAAAACTAAAGTATTTAAAGAGCTTAAAAAGCAAACTTGATTAAGAAAGACTTTTAGGGCTATAAGCTTTTGACCTTTCATTCATCCATAAGGAGTCTAATCATGGCACGTGTAACCGTAGAAGATTGCTTAGAAAATTTAAATAACCGCTTTGCCTTAGTGCACCTGGCCTCCCGTCGAGTCCGACAATTAACCAAGGGTGCCAAAAGACTTAGCCCTAGTAAAAACAAAGATATCGTCACCGCGCTACGCGAAATAGCTGACAAAAAAGTACGGGTCCGTCTGGATAGCGTACCTAGTAGAATAGAATTTCTTTAAAATTTAATAAAAAAGTAAAATTAAGCCTATGAGTAATGCCTTAATCCAATCCCAACTCAACTCCCTAAAACTACTACAAAGAGGCAAAGTCCGGGATATCTACGACCTAGGAAAAGAACTCCTCATGGTGGCCACAGACCGCATCAGCGCTTTTGACTTTGTTCTTAGCCCAGGCATCCCAGGAAAAGGCGTCATGCTGACTCAGATTTCTCGCTTTTGGATGGAAAAATTTGCCCACCTGGTCCCCAATCACTTAACCCATCGCTCTTTGGCTGAAGTCATCCCCGATCCTGCAGAAAGAAAAGTCTTAGAAGGCCGAAGCGAAATCGTAAAAAAAACCAAACCTCTACCCGTCGAATTTATTGTTCGAGGCTACTTAGTAGGCAGTGGCTATAAGGACTACCTCCAAAGCGGAGAAGTCTGCGGCATTAAGCTTCCTTCTGGCTTAAAAGAAGCCTCTAAATTGCCCGAACCTTTATTAACTCCCTCTACTAAAGCCGAAATCGGTGAACACGATGAAAATATTAGCCTAAGTCAAATGGAAGAAATTCTGGGCAAAGAAATCGCCGGTCAAGCAGGACAGATTTGTCTTAAGCTCTACCAGGAAGCAGCGGCTTATGCCTTAGAGCGAGGCATTATCATTGCCGACACTAAATTTGAACTAGGCCTATTAGGAGATGAAATCATTCTTATTGATGAAGCCCTAACACCAGACTCCAGTCGCTTTTGGCCCCTAGAAAGCTATCAAGAAGGCAAAAACCCTCCTAGTTTTGACAAACAATTTGTGCGAGACTACCTCAATTCTACTG
>JAGRNM010000238.1 GCA_020440745.1 Deltaproteobacteria bacterium | reverse complement strand
TTTTTTCTACTTCAGTAATACCATAGGGCACACAAATAATCATTCTAGGCCTTAACATACGACGACGACGATGAGCCTTGCGGATAAAATGACGTAGCATGGCCTCGGTCACCTCAAAGTCCGCGATGACTCCATCTTTCATGGGCCTTATAGCCTCAATTCCACCAGGGGTACGACCTAGCATCTCCTTAGCCTCACGACCTACGGCCAAGACTTTTTTGACACCCGTGGCATCTTTACGAACGGCTACCACCGACGGTTCCTCAAAGACGACACCTTTGCCACGTACAAAAATAAGCGTATTGGCCGTTCCCAGATCAATAGCCATGTCATTAGAAAATAGACCTGCTAATGCGTCGAAGACCATAATAAACCCCCTTTATTTGACAGAGGCTTATTATCCTCTGCCTGACCCATTTTTCACCTCATGGTCTTCTCTTTTTATCTCCCAGTCCTGAAAAAAATGCGTGTCTTAGACAAGCTCCTCTTACACTCTATAATGGTAACGATTTCTTAAAAAAGGAGCAAGCTAAAGAAGAAAAAAATGAAATTTTAAAGACTTAAACTTGATGATTAACGAACCGATAAGCCCTTTAAGGTATCCAACTGCTCCAGGGCCTTACCCGTCCCATAGACGACTGAAGTCAGAGGATCATCGGCTAGGGTGACAGGCAAGCCGGTTTCTTCTCTCAGTAAGATATCTAAATCCTTTAATAAAGCTCCACCTCCGGCAAGGACAATACCCTTATCGACGATATCAGCAGCTAATTCGGGAGGCGTTTTCTCTAAGGTCGTCTTAACCGCTTCCACGATAGCAAAAACAGGCTCTGCAATAGCCTCGCGAATCTCTTCAGAACGAATCTCTAAAACCCTGGGAACACCAGCTACTAAATCCCTTCCTTTAATTTCCATCGATTGGGACTCGGAACTGGGATAAGCCGAACCAACGTTGATCTTAATTTGTTCTGCAGTACGTTCGCCGATCAAAAGATTATATTTTCGCTTTAAATATTGGGTAATGGCCTCGTCCATTTTATCCCCAGCCACGCGAATGGACTGACTATAGACAATACCAGCCAGACTAATCACTGCCACCTCAGTAGTCCCACCTCCTATATCCACAATCATATTACCACTGGGCTCTGTAATAGGCAGCCCCGCTCCAATGGCCGCTGCCATGGGTTCCTCAATAAGATAAACCTCTCTGGCTCCCGCGCATTCGGCGGACTCTTTTACTGCTCGACGCTCCACCTCCGTAATCCCAAAGGGAACACAAATCATAATACGAGGCCTCAATAAGGTCTTACGATTATGAGCCTTACGAATAAAATAGCGCAGCATGGCCTCGGTCACCTCAAAATCGGCAATCACTCCCTCTTTAATGGGCCTAATGGCCTGAATACTGCCAGGAGTACGACCTAGCATCTCTTTGGCCTCTGCGCCCACTGCCAGGACTTTTTTAATTCCTCGATCTTCTTTTTGTACAGCCACCACAGAAGGCTCAGCACAAACAATACCTTTGCCCTTAGCAAAAACTAAAGTATTAGCGGTTCCTAAATCAATAGCAAGGTCTCTAGAAAACCGACCAAGAACGGCATCAAAAATCATTTTTACTCTTTTTCTTTAAAAGGTTTAATAAGACTTAATCATCAGAAATCCATCTTATCTTCTCAAAGAAAGAATCCTAACTTCAAGTAAATAAAAAGGCACTTTCTACAGACATCTAACAAAGACCTTGTCTTTGTTCAAAAGAAATAATAATCAAAGCTTATGTTAGATTATTTAAGACAAAACTCTTCCTCTTGGCTGACGAAGGGAATTTTAGGACTTATCGCTCTTATCTTTGCCATCTATTTTGGCTTTAACCACGGAGGAGGAAAACCTCAAGGACCTACCGCTCCCGTGGCCAAGGTTAATGGAGAGAATATCCCTTCTGGTCTTTATCACCAAAACCTCCAGGCACAGCTAGACTTCTTCAACCAAAGCCGTCCTGGTCAAAACCTCTCAGAGGATCTCAGGCAAAGTATCGAAAGCCAAAGCCTACAATTTTTAATTAATGCCAAACTCTTTAGCCAAGCCGCTACCGATTTAGGCATTCGTATTTCAAAAAAGGCCTTGGTAGAAAATATCCGAAACGACCCACGTTTTATGGTAGATGGATTTTTTGATGAAAGTGTCTATTTAAAAAAGTGGCTACCTTATTATAGCAGCAACTATGGTCAACCCTATGAAAAAAGCTTAGAAGACAACCTTCTAAGCGAAAGACTATCCTCCTGGCTTAGTGAAGACCCCATCCTCAGCCAAGCCCGTCTCCAAAGCTTACAAGAGCTAGAAAACTCTACGATTAAAATAAAACGACTACAAATTCCCTACGGAGAAAAAAGCGGGCTTAACCTAGAAGAAGCTAAAAAACTTGCTCAATCCTGGATCGACGCCAAAGGTGAAGACAGCGTTCTTCAATTAAAAACAGACCATTCTCCTACAGAAGAAAAAACACAAAAGACAGCATCAACTGATCAAAGCCCCAGTAATCCAAAAGAAAACTCTACAAAAACAGACTCAGAAAACAATGAAGACTCTAATCACAAAGCTTTAAAAAGCATAGAGCTAGGACCCATTAGTTTAAGCAGTTTAAGCTTTGTCCTAGGACAAAAAGATGCTCAAGCCAAAGGCCTTTGTCTTTTAAAACAAAAACCAGGAGATTTTTGCCCTCAAGTCTGGGCCGATGACAAAAAGGTAGAAGCCTATCAACTCTTAGCACAGGGTCACAAAGAAGAAGCTTCTAGCAAAAATTTAAACATACAGCTCAAAC
>JAGRNM010000237.1 GCA_020440745.1 Deltaproteobacteria bacterium | reverse complement strand
CCATCCCATGACTACCATGGCTCATACTATGGTCCATGTTAGCCATATCAGACATGTTAGCCATGTTATGATGCATATTGTGCATGCCGTGTTCCATCTTGTAGAGGCTAGCCTTAGGTATTTCCGGTGCTAGGTTTTTTTTGCCACTACCAATAAAGTAAGAAGTATGGCCTGATCCATCTTGGGCTGTGGCTCTTAATTCATAAGCGCCCTCTTTGGGTACTTTTAGGAGTAGGTCATAGGTTTCTGCAATGGCTATGAGTAGGCGATTGTCTTCAAAGGGTTCTACATCCGTGCCGTCCGCGGCAATAATTTTCATGGGTCCCTTAGCGTATTCTAAATAAAAATAGGTCGAGGCTGAGGCATTAACAATACGAAGCCTAATCCATTGTCCAGGCTTGGCTGCTACTAGTTGGTCTTCTTTTTTGCCATTAGCTAGAAAAGCGTCGTAGGCTACATCGGATAAATCCATAGGTGGCATGCTCTTGAGGGAATTTTTTAAGTAAGCGCCCAAAGACTTTTCTTTAATGGCACCCACTAGACTAGGAGCATTTTTCTTTTTGAGAGCATAATAGTGGCTACCTCGTTTGAGGGTCCGCATGACTTCTTTGGGATTTTCATTAGTCCAGTCGGAGAGTACTAAGACTTTATCTTGAGTTTTAGGAAAGTTTTCTTCTTTAGCTTTAATCACAATAGGCCCGTAGACGCCTTGTTGTTCTTGAAACATTGTATGTGAGTGATACCAGTAAGTACCTGATTGAATGATGGGAAACTCAAACTCATGGGTTTTGCCCGGCAAGATGGGCGGTGTGGTTAAATAAGAGACTCCATCTTGGCGGTTGGGCAAGAGAATCCCGTGCCAGTGAATAGAAGTTTCCATCATCATTTGATTGTGTACTCGGATTTTAGCTAAGTCTCCTTCGGTAAATTCTAAGGTAGGGGCTGGGACTTGACCGTTGACTGTCAATGCCATCACGTCTTTTCCTGTAAAATTAACTGAGGATTCTTTGATAAATAAATCGTAAGTCACGACCTTGGCTTGCAGAGTTAGGGGAAAAGATAAAAACCAAGCAAAAGAGATAATAAGAAAAAGTTTTTTAAAAATTAATTTCATGGATTTGCTTTTAGTTTCCTAAAGTATTGGCAATGACCGAGGCAGAATGAAAACTTATGCCAGCAGCCAATGCCTTAATGAAAGTCCTTAAATTTTTATCCTTAGTCTAAACCAAAATAGCAGAAGAGATATCATTGTCCAAAAATCAGGCCACAAAAATTAAGGCTATTGACAATTGGGTTTATTATAAGGTAAACATTTTTATTAGTGAAAAGATTTTTTAAAATAGGTTTATTTCTCTCCTTTGCAGCGATCTTTTCTTTATTTGTAGTGGTTTCTTTTCATCATCATGATGAAGATACCTCTGCAAATGCAAATCATCAAGAAAGCTGTGCTGTTTGTCGGATAGTGAGCAATTCCAGCTCTACAGTTCCTCCTTCACAATTTTCCTTTGCTTCTCCTGATTTGGAGTATTCCGAGTCTGTTTTGGAAATACTTTTCTTTTCCTTTTCAGAAGATCTACAAAGAATTTCTTCTCCTCGAGCTCCTCCCCGCGTTTAGTCTTGTCTAATCTTTTATTAATTTACTTAATGATAGGTTCGTAAAGCGCGCTGTTTTTTGGCGCCTTTGTTGCGAATAGATTTGTGGTATTATTGTAGTTATCTACTGACTATTTTTAATGCCAATTTACAAGGCTGTATAGCTCTATGGAGTATATCATGAAAATTTTTTCTCAAGTTTTAGCTCTGCCTAAACTTTTATTAACACAATCTGAATCAATATCTCAAACCGCTTCAAGTCAATCTAGTGTAGTAGTTGAAGAAGCTGTAAAAGATTTTTTGAAATCAGCATGCAAGCGTGCCGGGAAAGACTATGTATTGCAGGTTGTTGGCAACACACTATACGCTACCCATGACTATGGAAAAGATAATGCTCACAGTCATGAGGTACTTGACCTTACTAATGGTGGAAATTTCTCTCAAGTCAGGTGGCACATGGGCCGAGATGCTTCTAATCAGCCAGTCATCAAGACAGAATATACAGTCGACGGTTCTCGCAATAGCGGTGAAGTGCCGATAGACTTTCTATTTAGTCAGGCTGACCAACATAATCACTGATAATTATTTTCTATATACTAAGGAGGGCCAAGCTTACTTCAAGCTTGGCCCTCCTTAGCTAATGAGGAAAAAGGCAATTGGATCTTTCTTAGAAGTCGAATGCAGTTTGTCTTCTGTAGCAAGCTTGTCAGTTTGCGAAGTTTGGCTTCGCCCCTAAAAAAGAAACTCCAGTGCTTTAATAGAGCAAGCCTTTAAGGGCTAATTCTTTAGTATATCCTCAAGAAAGAAAAAAATATGCCAGCACCTATTATAAAAAACCCTTACGCTCAGAGTAGTCAGGAAGCTAAAACAGTTAATTCAAAAGAGACTGAAAGTGCCAATCCTTATGCCAGTGCGAATAAAACTTCTCCACCTCCTCAAGCTGCGTCTAAGGTAGTCGATGGGCATGATGCAAGAACTGCTTTGGGTCATATCTGTAATGGTAGTTGTCACCACGGGCCTAAACATCAGAACTCAAATATCAATAATTTACCCACTAAAAATTCATTAAGCTTCAATCGCTTTGGTGCTACTTCCCACCAAGTAGTATCAGCATTTTATACTCGCTCCATAAAATCAACCTCTCAAAGCAAAGGCTTGATGGTATCAATCCCGCAAGCTAGAGCTGGGGTAACATCCGTAACAACAACTCAAGTTCAGCATCTAGGGAATGTAACGCAAAGTGCACCAAGAGTTTTTCAAGCTGCT
>JAGRNM010000236.1 GCA_020440745.1 Deltaproteobacteria bacterium | reverse complement strand
TTGCCCCATTTGGTTAAAATGCTTAATAAAAATCCTTTTGAAAGCGACTCAAGAGCTCAAGGCATCAAGATGGCACAAGCTTTAGAAAAAATAGCTAAACTAAACAGTCCTAGTATCCAAGATCCAGTTAAGTGGCAAAAGCAACAAAGAAAAGATCGGATCTTATCAGGCCGTTCTTCTTAGTACTTTAAAAACTAACTTAATTTTAAAAATGTTATTAGACAGCAATATTATTATCCTAGCCGCATTGCCAAAACATGAAATTTTAAGAAAATTAATCGCCGATAAAAACCCTGCGCTCTCCATAGTCAGCCGCTTAGAAGTATTGGGTTATCATGCTTTAAAAAAAGCAGAAGAAAAATATTTTGAAGTTTTTTTTGAAGCTGCCAAAGTCTTAGCCGTCTCAGAACCAGTAGTTGATCGAGCTATTCATCTAAGAAAGCAAAAAAACATGACCTTAGGTGACGCTCTGATTGCTGCCACTGCCTTAGTCTATGACAAAACCCTCATCACCCATAATACTAAGGACTTTAAGTGGATTAAAAATCTGAAACTGCTAGATCCTTTATAAAAAGCAACCCTAATTAAAGGAAAATATTTCTATGTCTACAATCTACCCTCAATACCTTGTAGAGAGCGACTGGCTAGAAAAACATCTGCAAGATCCTAATTTGCGCATCCTAGACTGCACGGTCTCACTTAAGCCTAATCAGGAAGGCATCTTGACTAATGTCGGTCGAGAAGCTTGGGAAGCAAGCCATATTCCAGGGAGTCTTTTTGCTGATCTTAGTAAAGAACTCTCGGATCAGAAGCATAGCTTTCCCTTTATGCTGCCTCCTGCCCAACAATTTGAAGAAGCCATGTCCCAATATGGAATCGAAGCTGGCAAACAAGTGGTGCTTTATGACGCTTGCAAAGATCAATGGGCCCATATCTGGGCTGCCAGACTTTGGTGGATGTTACGGGTTTATGGTTTTGATCAAGCAGCCATCCTTAATGGTGGCCTGCATAAATGGACTGTGGAAAAACGCCCCGTGACTAAAGAAGTTCCTACCTACCCCAAGGCCAACTTTGTAGCCAAAAAACGCCCAACACTGATCGCGGATAAACAAGAAGTATTAAACAGCTTAAGCCAAGAAGAAACTTGTTTAATCAACGCCCTAAGCGCCGAAGAACATGCCGGCCACAAGACTCGATATGGCCGAGCGGGTCGTATTCCCTCTAGTGTTAATGTACCTACTGGCTCTCTTATTGATCCTAAAACTAAGACTTATCTTCCCATAGAAAATTTACGCGCTCAATTTAAAGCTAGCGGAGCTTTGGATAAAGATAAGGTAATCACTTATTGCGGCGGCGGGATCGCAGCTAGTAGTGATGCCTTTATTCTTAGTCTCTTAGGAAAATCTAAAGTAGCTGTCTATGATGGCTCTTTATTAGAATGGTCGGCGGATTCAGAAATGCCCATGGAAAAAGATTTGGGATAGGTTAAGACTTTACTTATTTTTATAGCTTGTTGGCCTTAAGTCTTTTGCTAAGGCTAGAGAGCTTATTCATCGGTTAGAAAGTAAGAACTAATTAAAAAAGAAAAGCTTAGTCACTTATTTGTGGACGAAATCCAACGCCTACCAGAACTGCTTAATGAAATTCAGTCCCTAATGGCAAAAAGCGCTAGAAAACGTCTCAGCTCTCACCCTAAATTTTATCTCTTTGATACCGGAGTGACCAATACTTTACAAAGAGTCTTAAGTGCCCCGCCCAACCCTAAGCATCACGGCAGACTATTTGAGCAGTATTTAATTTTAGAGACACATCGTTTGTTAAGTTATCACCAAAGCGAGGCCAGACTTTTTTATTGGCGCACGAATACGGGCTCAGAAGTCGATTTGCTTTTAGAAGAACACGGAGAACTTAAAGCCGCTATAGAGATCAAAGCATTAAAGTCCATCGAAAAAAGAGACCTGCACGGCCTAAAATCTTTTCATGAAAGCCATCCCAAAGTACCCATGTATGTGATTGGAGAAGTAAGGGAAGCTTATTCTATAGACAAGGTGCAAATCTTACCTTGGAAGACTTATTTAAGCAGACTTTTTGAAAAAGGCTTAGAGGCTTTTTAAGGAGCCTGTCCGATCTAAGGGGCTATAAGTCATTTAAAATACTCCAAAAAAAGAAGGAGCCTCATTAAGAGACTCCTTATCTTTCCTAGCTTCCCAACTAGGCATGGGTATTTCGGACATTTATGGTAATATAATACCATGGTAAATATACACCATGTCAATAAATAATCAATATTTTCTATGAAGCTTTCTATGAAAATTTACCAAGAAACCTATGAGAGCTTTCAAAAAAGGTTTAGAACTAACCTTGATAAAACACTTCAGAATCTAGGGCTCAGCCAAAGAGAGCAAACCCTAAGAGGACTAGATGCTCGGTATCTAGCTCGTATTAAAAATGGACATGTTAGTCCTACCCTCAGAACAATCCATCAACTTTGCCGAAAAATAAAAGTCGACCCCGAAGTCTTATTCAAAAAGTAAAGACTTGCCTAAAGGCTTCTCCCTTGTTTGAATAGCTTATGAGCCAAAGCCATTCTAGTCTGCTACTGTGGTTTCGCCAAGACTTGCGCATGGCTGATCATGAGGCCTTGTACCAGGCCGCTCAAAGTGGAAAGGCCGTCTTAGCTTTTTATCTATATAGTCCAGAGGATGAAAAAAACTGGGCTCCAGGCGGGGCTAGTCGTTGGTGGTTGCATCATAGTCTAGCTAGTTTAGAAAAATCCTTAAGCCATTATAGCTTAACTTTAATCTATCGCCAAGGAAGCGCTGAAGTTGAAATCCCAAAAATCCTTCAAGAAAGCGGCGCTGATACT
>JAGRNM010000235.1 GCA_020440745.1 Deltaproteobacteria bacterium | reverse complement strand
AAAGAATGTTTTTTAAAAATTATTAAAAGACTTCATTGACAAGCTGGGCGCCTCTGGCTAAAGGCTCGTCAGTTTACCCAAATTTTAGGAGTTATTAAGAAAAATGCTAAGGGCATTTCCGCTGCAAGACCACGATTTTAATGTTTTTTAAGCCTCCCAGGCTATTGGGGGGCTTTTTTTTACACAGAATAATTTAAGCATGATAAGTTTTGGAAAACACCTTTTGAGTATGTCTGACTTAAGTCGCAGCCAGATGGAGGCGATTTTTGAGGCTACAAAAGCTTGTCGCGCCCTCAATGAAAGTAGTGAGAAAAAATCCGCTAGTCTCAAGGGTAAGACCGTTATTAATTTATTTTTTGAAAATTCTACTCGTACCCGTACTAGCTTTGAAATTGCAGGCAAGCGCTTGTCAGCGGATGTTATTAATATTTCTAAGGGGGGCTCTAGTGTTTCTAAGGGTGAGACCCTTTTGGATACAGCTAAAAACCTCCAAGCCATGAATCCTGATGTGATTGTTTTAAGACATCCATCGGCAGGGGCGGCTTATCATTTGACGCAAATTTTAGAGGCTCATGTCATTAATGCAGGCGATGGGGCCCACGAACATCCCACCCAAGGGCTTTTGGATCTAATGACGGTTAAGGATCGTAAAGGTCAATTGGAGGGCTTACAGGTAGGTATTGTGGGAGATATTGCCCATTCTCGAGTGGCCCGTTCCAATTTGATTGGTTTTCAAAAATTTGGTGCCGAGGTGACTTTGATTGGGCCTAAAAGTTTGGTGCCGGAGTCTTTTAAGGATTTAGGCGCTAAGCTTTCTTATGATTTTAGAAAAAGCATCCCTCAGTTAGATGTCATTATGATGCTAAGGATCCAGACAGAACGATTAAAAACTTCACCTTTTCCTTCTTTAAGGGAATACGCCAGATTTTTTGGCCTTAATCGCAGTCTTATGGAAAAAGCCAAGCCCGATGTCTTGATTTTGCATCCAGGCCCGGTTAATCGCGGTGTAGAATTAGACCCTGAGGTGGCCGATGGGCCTTATTCGGTGATTTTGGATCAAGTTAAAAATGGTGTGGCAGTAAGAATGGCTCTCTTGGAAGCTTTGGTAAGAAGTTAGGGTTTGAGGCTAGGAAAGCTTTTGGTTTTTTTAAAGTCTAGCCCAAGTTGGTAGGTAAAAATTTTAAAGACTAAATGGAAAGATGAAATATCTAATTAAAAATGTTCGACTCTTTGATCCCTCTTTAAACTTAGATGAAAAAGGTAGTTTGTTAATCGAAGCGGGTAAAATTAAAGCCTTGGGTAGTGTTGCAGAAAAGGAAGCCAATGAGGTTTTTGATGGTCAAGGCCACTTACTGACTCCCGGATTAGTGGACTTACATGTTCATTTAAGAGAGCCTGGCTTTGAGCATAAAGAAACCATCGAAACCGGTACTAGGGCTGCAGCAGCTGGTGGTTTTACAACGGTTTGTTGTATGGCCAATACCCAGCCGGTTAATGATGAGGCTTCGGTTACTCATTATATTCTCCAAAAAGCTAGAGAAAGCGCCAGTGTCAGAGTCTGGCCTATTGGCGCGATTACCAAGGGACTTCAGGGTAAGGACTTAGCCAATATTGGCGAGTTACAAGAGGCTGGCTGTGTGGCCATTAGCGATGATGGTATGACGGTGATGAACGCCCAAGTCATGAGGCTTGCCATGGAATACGCCAGTGGTTTTGGGCTTCCGGTCATTACCCACAGCGTTGATGCTAACCTTAGCGCAGGCGGTGCCATGAATGAAGGTGTCGTCAGTCAACGTCTGGGGATTCCGGGAATCCCTGCTCAAGCTGAAGACATTATTGTGGCAAGAGATATCGAACTAGTCAGCCTAACCGGTTGCCATTTGCATGTAGCCCACGTCAGTACTGCTGGTGCGGTAGAGCTAATCCGTCAGGCAAAAAAACGTCAATTGCCTGTCAGCGGTGAAGCCGCGCCCCATCATTGGAGTCTGACAGAAGAAGCTTGCGAGGCTTATCAAAGCAACGCCAAGATGTGCCCGCCTTTAAGAACAGAAAAAGACCGCCAAGCGGTAATTGCTGGTCTTGCTGATGGAACCTTAGAAGTCATGGCCACTGACCATGCTCCTCATGCGGCTGTAGATAAAGAAGTAGAATTTGACGAAGCGGCTTTTGGTATTACGGGTTTAGAAACCGCCTTTGCCTTAGCTTACCGCTTGGTTTTAGAAAAACAACTTAGCTTAGCTCAAGTCATTAAAGCCTTTACCCAAGCCCCTTTAAAGGTTTTGGGCAAGAGCTATCAGGGGCTACAAGTGGGGGCTCCAGCTGATTTGGCTTTGTTTGATCTAGAAAAAAAATGGACCTATGAAGTAGAAAAAACCTTTTCTAAGAGTCGTAACTCTCCCTTTGAAGGATGGAACTTACAAGGAAAAGTCTTAAGTACTTGGGTGGAAGGAAAGAAGGTATTTTAATGTCTTTATTTAAAAAAAATAAACCAGCCTGGTTAGTCTTACAAGATGGTACTGTTTTTGAAGGCCGCTCCTTTGGTTTTGAAGGTGAGGCAAGTGGGGAGGTTGTTTTTAATACTTCTTTAATGGGCTATCAGGAGATTTTGACCGACCCTTCTTATAAAGGGCAGATGGTGACGCTGACTTATCCAATGATTGGTAATTACGGCGTCAATGAGCAAGACCAAGAAAATCCCCGTCCCCAAGTGGAGGCCTTGATTGTTAAAGAATACTCTCAAAGCTATAGTAACCACCGCGCAACCATGTCTTTGGCAGACTATCTTAAAAAGCATCACATCGTTGCCATCGAAGGCTTAGATACGAGGGCTTTAGTAAGACATATTAGGGATCAAGGGGCCATGCCGGGAGTG